>JBDUBS010000079.1:0-6388 GCA_040003875.1 Acidimicrobiia bacterium
AACGTGTGGGCGACGGAGGCTCGCAGATTTTGATCTCGTCGAACTTGAAGAAACTCGGACCTGAAGGTCTGTCATCGTCACGGTTCACCCGCCGCGATGAGGTCGGGGGTGGACGACGCTCACGCGCCACGAGCACAAGCTCTATGGGCGACCGGTCCAGTTCGCCGCCGAGCGTGCGCCGTCGAGACCTTGATCGTGCCGCAACATTGTGGTGCGCCCTGCAGGGTACATTTTTCTAGTGTATGCTAGAAGCATTGCAACAGGACCATTCCTCGACGCATCCAACCAGCGGAAAGAGGTGGCACATGGATGCCGTGCAGCTCGACACCCTGGAACTCGAGACGTGCTTGTGCCACCTTCGCTCGGAGCGAGTCGGGCGCCTCGGGATCGTCATCGACCAGGTTCCCGCGGTGCTCCCCGTCACCTACCGCCTGGTGGAGACGAGCGGCCTGACCTGGATTGCGTTCCGGACCGGCGTCGGGAACGTGATCGACCAGGCGCCGACGAAGGTGGCATTCGAGATCGACGGCATCGATCCCCCGGATCACCGAGGTTGGTCGGTTCTCGTCCGCGGCATGCTCCAGCACGTCGACCCGGACGCGGCGGACTTCCGTGAGCGATTCGACCCGCAGCCCTGGGTCACGACCGATCGAGACTCCTGGCTCGTCATCGAACCGTTCTCCATCACCGGACGAGAGCTCCACTCGTCGGAGCCGAGCTGGGCCTGCTCGATCGACGCAGACCTCTGACCCGGCGGGGACGATCAGACGTTGGCGTCGAGACATGCCACGGCCGATGACTCATGATGCGCAAGTTCTCGGTCCGACCCACGTCGCCGCTTCGAGGTCGGAAGTTTTCGGGCGGTGTCGCGATCTCGGTCCTCGAGGCGCAGGGTCACCTGTCGGTACCGCGTTTTTCACCGGTCAGCTTCGAATCGACGTCGGTCAGGTAGACGACGCGGTCGCCGATCCGGCGAGCCTCGGGAGTGGGGACGTGTGCGGTGCGGCGTCCGTCATGGAAGAGATGCTCGACCTCCGTCTCCTCGATCAGTACGAGGTGGTCGGCGAGCAATCGTCGATGGCAGCGCCACCAGACAGATTCGGCGCACATGACTGCGCAATGACGGGCGGGCGCGAGCGCGGTGAGCTCGGCGACTCCCGCCCCGAACTCGTCCGAGGTCATGTGGTCGGCGTAGGCGCGGAACTGCGAGTTCCGCAGGCCCGTGTTCCGAGACCCCGGCTCGAGCTTTCGTCGACCACCCAGCGAAGGAATCCACCGGTAGTCCAGGCCGTGGTCCGGTAGCCACTCCGCCATCTCGACGGCCGCGAACTGTGGGTTCGCATGACTCACCGGGAACCGTCGAACGTCGACGATCGAGTTCACACCCGCGGTGCGGGTAAGCGCAAGAAAGTCCTTCACGGCGAGCGTGCCGTGTCCGAGCGTTCGAATCGTCGCTCCTTCAGGCGACACCCCGACACCAGCGCTCACGGTCAGAACGTGTACGGCTGGGATCCGACGGTGAGCGACACGGTCACAACACCTGTCTGCGTGGCGTCGCCGCCGAAGTCCCACACCAACGCCTGGACTCTCACGATCTCGCCGTTGTGAAGGATCTCTTCGCCCGCCCTCGGCAGCGCGATCGCCGGCCCCTCGTACACGATCGTGTCGCTGATCTGCAATCGAAGTGCCGTCATGACATACGCCTTCCGGTCAGGAGCTCGGGGCTCGGCGGCGACGAAAACGCCGGCGGAATCTCGGTGATCACGATCTTCGAGGACGCCTCGACGACGCGGTGCACCGGACAGTGGTTCGCAACGGCGACGAGCCGCTCGCGATCGGACTCCGCGATGTCGCCTTCGAGTTGGAGCCGACACTCGAATCGGTCCACCATCGGCGTGTAACCCTCGATGCACGTCTCCGAGTCTCTGGCGTGGACCCGCGCGTGATCGACCTCGACGATGACGCGTTCGAGACGTATGCGGCGTCGTTCGGCAAACAGGCGGACGGTCATCGACATGCAGGCGCCGAGCGAAGCGGCGAGCAGGTCGTAGGGCGATGGACCCGCGTCGAGACCGCCAGCCGCTTCGGGCTCGTCCGCGAGCAGGTGGTGGTCGCCGGTGACGACACGGTTGAGAAAGACTCCCTGGGTCGTCTCGGCCACGACCACCTGCGCCCGACGACCGGGCACGGGCGCTTCGCCACTCTGGTCGTCGAGATAGGGCCGCGCCCACGCGGAGATGACCCGCGCGGCGTAGACAGCATCGGAACGGTCAGTCAGGAGATGGTTGGCGTTGTCGAGCGACACGTAACTCTTGGGATGCCGTGCGGCGGCGAAAAGACGTTCGGCGTGTTGGATGCCCACGATCTCGTCATGGGGCGAATGCAGAATCAAGAGCGCCTTACGCATTGTCGCCACGTGGTCGAGCACTCTGTGAGTCCGAAGATCATCGACGAACTGTCGCTGGATGGAGAATGCCCGCCCCGCGAGCTGCACCAGTGCCTCGCCTTCGACCTCGATCTCGTCAAGTTTGCCGGCAAACAGGCGCGTGATCGGCTCCTGATCGGACGGCGCCGAGATCGAGACGACCGCTCGCGCCTCCGGGACCGAGCCCGCAATTTGGAGCACCGCCGCGCCCCCGAGAGAATGACCGATCAGCAACTGTGGAGCCTGCCGGTGGCGCCGCAACCAATCTGTCGCGAGCAGGAGATCCGCGGTGTTCGACGAAAGGTTGGTGTCGGCGAAGTTTCCGCCGCTCGCCCCGAGACCGGTGAAGTCGAACCTGAGCACACCAATGCCGAGATTCGTGAGTTCCGCGGCGATTCGCGACTCAGCGACCTCGTCCTTCGTGCACGTGAAGCAGTGTGCGAACAAGGCATACGCGGATGCCGGTGTCGCCGGGAGGTCGAGCCGCGCCGCGAGATCTGTTCCCTGACTCCCGCGAAAAGTCACCGGTTCGACGCGCCTGGCCATGGTTCACGCTCCCTCGGCCGACCCGCCCCGGGCCGCGACGAGGCGATCCGAGACATCGGCCCAGTTGACGACGTTCCAGATTGCTTCGAAGTAGTCCGTCTTGCGGTTCTCGTACTGCAGGTAGAAGGCGTGTTCCCACGCGTCGATCGCGAGCAGCGGCGTGGTGCCCTGGCCATGGTTTCCCTGATGGTCGTGCACCTGCTGGACCACCAACCGACCGGCGGTGGGCTCCCACGAGGCCAGCGCCCAACCCGAGCCTTGGATCGTGCTCGCGGCTTCGGTCATCTGCTGACGAAACCCACGAAACCCTCCGAAGGTCTCATCGACGAGGTCGCCGAAGTCTCCGGTCGGCTCGCCCCCGCCGTCGGGTGAGAGGTTGGTCCAGAACACCGAATGCAGAACGTGGCCCGACAGGTTGAATGCGAGATTCTTCTCGAGCATCGAGATCGCGGTGAAGTCACCCTTCTCCCGGACGTCGTGAAGCCGGGCCAGCGCAGAGTTCGCGCCCTTCACATATGCAGCGTGGTGCTTGTCGTGATGCAGCTCCATGATCCGGCCACTGATGTGTGGCTCGAGTGCATCGAGTTCGTAGGTGAGGTCCGGAAGTGAATAGATCTCGACGGCCATGGTGACTCCTTCGCTTGACTCAGAACCAGGTCTATTTATTTATAGTAACCACTAGATCTTTGAATTGGGAATCGGGGCTGGTTCGACGCGCCGTGGGTGAGCGGGGACCAACACGACCGCGACGTCGCAGGAATGCGCGAGGTCCGTGGCGACACCACCGAGGCGGAGTCCACTGAAACCACCAAGGCCCCTCGTGCCGACCACTGCGAGCGTCTCGGGTGCGGCGCCGATCGCGCGGCAGATTGCCTCGACCGGTCGCTGATCCGAGGCGATTTCCACCGCGACCGCCACCCCTGAAGCCTCGATGGGGCCGACCCATTCGTGGACGAGCGCAGGCGCATCGTGGCGTCCCCCGTCTTGTCCGACGCGGGAAATCCCGTGATGTGGCTCGGTGGCGTACACCGCAACGACTCCAGCTTCGAGCGCCGCGGCCAGTCCGGCGGTGAACGTGACCGCGGCGGAGCTGCCCTCGGAGCCATCCACACCGATCACGATCCGGGTCACCGGGTGATCAGCGACGTGGGCCGGAACAATCGCGACCGGCGACATCGTGTGGTGTACGAGATGGTGAACCACGCTCCCGAGGTGAAGTCGAGCGATGCCATACGAGCCGCGCGTGCCGAGGACCAGAAGATCAGTTGGGCGCGCGACGCTCAAGAGCGCGTCCGGCCCGCCGTCGACCACCACGGTATCGACGGATTCCGCGACACTCGCGTCGGTACACCACGCACGCAACGTCTGTTCCGCTTCGGTCTCGATCACTGCGTACTGCTCGGTGCTGACCTCCGCATAGCCCGGAGTGAACGCATACGCCGCCGTGACCGGACACCCGGACGCGCCGGCGAGGGCCACCCCCCAGCGCAGCGCGGCAAGTGAGGCGGCTGATCCGTCCACGCCGACGACGATCCGCTGTTGACCAGCCCACGATGCTCCGGTCCCAGACTTGGCCGATGTCTCGTTCATGGGTCACACCTCTCTCCCGCCGACTTGCCTTTTACTCTAGTATATGGTAGAGAAAAGATCAAGACTCGTCGTCGCCGTCGACTCCTCGATCGACCTGGCGATCGCCGACGAACTTGGAGAGGAGTCCATACCGAAATGAACGATCTTGATCACGAACGCACTCTCGTGGATGCCGTCCCCCGTGAGCTGTTCATCGGCGGCGAATGGCGGCCCGCCGCCGGCGGGCGCGTCCTCGAGGTCGAGGACCCGGCAACCGGTCGGGTCCTGACCGAAGTCGCGGACGCGAACTCGGGTGACGCCCTGGACGCACTGGCGGCCGCCGCCGAGACTCAGGCTTCCTGGGCCGCCTCCCCGCCGCGCGAACGCAGCGAAATCCTCCGACGCACGTATGAGGCGCTGCTGGCGAGCGTCGACGACCTCGCGCTGCTCATGACTCTGGAGATGGGCAAGCCGATCGCCGAGTCGCGCGCCGAGATCGCTTACGCGGCAGGGTTCTTCCGATGGTTCTCGGAGGAGGCGGTCAGGGTCGACGGTCGCTACACGATCGAGCCCAACGGCCGCGGCCGGTTATTGGTACTGCACCAGCCGGTCGGGCCCTGCCTGCTGATCACGCCATGGAACTTCCCGATGGCGATGGCGACCCGCAAGCTCGGACCCGCGATCGCCGCCGGTTGCACCGTGGTCGTGAAACCGGCTGAGCTGACTCCACTCTCGATGCTCGCACTCACCCGCATCCTGAACGACGCCGGCTTGCCCGCCGGCGTGTTGAACCTCATCACCACCTCCGATCCTGGCGCCGCCACCGGGCCACTGATCGCCGACCATCGACTGCGCAAGCTCTCGTTCACTGGCTCCACCGCGGTCGGGAAGCAGCTGATCGCCGAGTCCGCCGGCCAGGTGCTCCGGGTCTCGCTGGAGCTCGGTGGCAACGCCCCGTTCCTGGTCTTCGCCGACGCAGACCTCGACGCCGCGGTCGACGGAGCGGTACTGGCCAAGATGCGCAACGTTGGTGAGGCATGCACGGCCGCCAACCGGTTCTATGTCCACCGCTCGGTCGCGGACGACTTCGCTCGCCGTCTCACCCTGCGACTCGAGCAGATGAAGGTGGGACGGGGCACCGATCCGACCGTCGAGGTCGGTCCTCTGATCGAAGCGAAGGCGCGAGACAAGGTCGCCGACCTCGTTGAGGACGCGCTCGCGAACGGAGCGCGAGCACTCACCGGCGGTCGGCCGCTCGACGGGCCCGGCTACTTCTACGCACCCACCGTGCTGGACCAGGTGCCTCCCGAGGCCAGGATGCTGCGGGAAGAGATCTTCGGACCGGTCGCGCCAGTGGTTGCCTTCGACGACGACGACGAAGCACTTGCCGCGGCCAACGACACCGAATACGGACTCGTCGCGTACGCCTTCACCAGCAACCTGGCGCGAGCCCTCCACGTGGCCGAGACGCTCGAGACCGGAATGGTCGGCCTGAACCAGGGACTCGTCTCCAACCCCGCTGCGCCATTCGGCGGCGTCAAGCACTCGGGATACGGCCGCGAAGGCGGCCACGAGGGAATCCACGAATACCTGAACGTGAAGTACGTCGCCGTCCATGTCTGACACCTCGTGGATTGACTTCACCAGCGAGCGACCGCGTCGACCGTTGACTCGGCCCGACCATCCAACCAACAATTGCTCTCACGTCGGCGAGAGAATGAACACGGGGAGGTCCCGATGCGACTGGTGATCTACGGCGATTTCAACTGTCCGTTCAGTGCCCTGGCGAGCCTCCGCGCGGCACGTCTCGCGCAGGCAGGCTTCGCCGAGATCGACTGGCGCGCGGTC
>JBDUBS010000408.1:0-6361 GCA_040003875.1 Acidimicrobiia bacterium
CCTGTACTACTGCGCGCCGAACGTGCAGATGCCGCGGTTCCGGTGGCTCACACCCGGTGGGCTCCTCGCACTCGTCCTCTGGCTGATGGCCTCAGCGCTCTTCGCGGTCTACGCCGCGAACTTCCATTCGTACAACGCAACCTACGGATCCCTGGGCGGGATGGTCGCCTTTCTCGTGTGGCTCTGGATCACCAACCTGGCGGTGTTGCTGGGCGCGGAGTTCAACGCCGAGATCGAGCGGGCCCGGGAGATCGCGGCCGGAGCACCCGGTGCGGCGACGCACCTGCAGCTCCCGGCGCGGAGCCCCGCCACGGACCGCTGACGCGATCGACGCGCGCACCCGCGGGCTCGACGATCGGGAGCGGTCGGCCTGGACCACCGGCCCGACGTGCCGACGCGCTATGTGCCGACAGGCTCCGGGGCCGCGCCGGCCGCGCTGAACGACTCCCACAAGCGCGTGTACGCGCCGCCGCGCGCGAGGAGTGAGGCGTGGGTGCCGTCCTCGATGATCCGGCCCCGGTCCACCACGAGGATGCGATCCGCGCGAGCGGCCGTCGGCAGCCGGTGGGCGACGAGGATCGTGGTCCGGCCTTCGCTCGCGGCCTGCATGGCCCGCTGGACGCGCGCCTCGCTTGCGAGGTCGAGCTGCGAGGTGGCTTCGTCGAGGAGGAGGATCGGCGGATCGACGAGCAGCGCCCGCGCCAACGCGAGCAACTGCCGCTGCCCCGAAGAAAGCGATCGACCCCGTTCGCTCACCGGTTCGAGGTATCCGTTCGGCAGGCTCGCCACGAAATCATGCGCGCCGACAGCTCGCGCCGCCGCCTCGACCTCTGCGTCGGTTGCGTCCGGACGCCCGTAGGCGATGTTGGCGCGGATCGACCCGGTGAAGAGGAACGCCTCCTGCGGCACGATGCCGAGTTGGCGCCGAAAGGATCCGAGTTCGATCTCGCGCAGGTCGATGCCGTCGACCGACACCACACCGGCGTCCGGGTCGTAGAACCGCGCCGCCAACTTCACGAACGTCGACTTGCCCGCGCCCGTCTCCCCCACGAGCGCAACGGTTTCACCGGGTTCGACGATGACGCTCACACCATCGAGCGCGGGTTCGCCGACCGCGGTCGGATACGCGAAAGTGACCGCGTCGAAATGGATCCGACCCTCGAGTCGGCCCGGAACGACCGGATACTCAGGCGCCGGTGTCCCGCTCGGCGTATCGAGGATCTCCTCGATCTTGTCCAGTGAGGCCTTCGCCTGCTGCCAGGTGTCGAGCGTTTGCGAGAGCTGTTGGATCGGCGCGAAGAACATGTCGAGGTAGAGCAGGAACGCGATCACGACACCCGAACTCACTGCACCGCGGGGCACGAGCAGCGTCGCGGCGCCGAGCACCGCGACGGCTCCGACGTCGGCCAGGAACGAGACGAACGGGAAGTACAACGCGATGAGCCGCTGGGCGCGTAGGCGATGGGTGAGGTACTGCTCGTTCACCGATCGGAACCCGGCGACGTTGCGACCTTCCCGCACGTAGGCCTGTGCGACCCGGACACCGGACAGGTTCTCCTGCAGGTTGGCGTTCACGTTGGCGATGGCTTCCCTGGCCCGCCTGTAGGCGACCGACGACAGTCGCCGGTACCACAGCGTCGCGATCAACAGCGGTGGGAGGACGAGCGCGGCCGCCAGTGCCAACTCCGGCGACAGCACGACGAGGAATCCGAACACCCCGACGCAGGTGATCGCGGCGACGACCGCCGTGACGAGCCCGGTCTGGATGAGCTGCGACAGCGCTTCGACGTCGGTCGTCATGCGGGTCATGATCCGACCGTCGAGCTCATTGTCGAAGTAGTCCAGCGACATGCGCTGGATGTGGGCGAAGATCTTGACCCGCAGCCCGAACAGCGCGCGCTCGGCCGTCCGGCCCGTGATCCACGTGTACGCCCACGTGACCGCCCAGTCGACGGTGACCGCGGCGAAGAAGACCGCGCTGGAGACCCACACGACGCCCATGTCGTTCGCGTGGACACCGGAATCGAGACCGCGGCTGACGAGGAGCGGGCCGAGGAGCGACAGTGCGCTGTCGACCGCCACCAGCGCGAGCCCGAACAAGAGCCAGGCGCGCCACGGCCGGATGAACTCGCCAATGCGGAACCGACCCGGGGACTCCGCCGCCATCGCAGCCACGTCGACCGCAGGGCTGTCGTCGGCGGCGGGCAGTGTGGCGAGGCGGGCAAGCAACTCTGGTGTTGCTGCGAGGTTCATGCCCATCGCGCTCGCCGCTCCGCCCTGCCCGCCGCCGGGGCCGAACCGCGCCACCGGGGTCACCGTTGCCTTCGCCACTGCATCGGTGTCCGTCACCGCGGTCCATGCCGACGTGGTGACGCCGTCGAACGACTCGTCGAGCGAGTCCGCCGCGCCGTCGGCTTCCGGCCCGGTGAGCAGCAGTCGGTACTGCTCGTTGCGGGCCATCAGCTCCTCGTGGGTTCCGAGGTCGGCCACCCGGCCGTGGTCGATCACGGCGATCCGCTGCGCGAGGCGCAACGTCGACCGTCGGTGCGCGATGAGGATGGTGGTACGACCGGCCATCAGTTCGCGCAGCGTCGCGTGGATGGCCTCCTCGGTCGTTGCGTCGACGGCCGACGTCGCGTCGTCGAGCAGGAGGATCCGCGGGTCACTCAGGATCGCCCGCGCCAACGCGACCCGTTGCCGCTGCCCGCCCGAGAGGGTGAGCCCGCGCTCGCCGACGACGGTCTCGAACCCGAGCGGCAGTTCGTCGATGAACCCCGTTGCGCCGGCTGCGGCCGCCGCCGACTGCACCGCGGCATCGGATGCGTCGGGCTTGCCGTACGCGATGTTGGCGCGCACCGTGTCCGAAAACAGGAACGCGTCCTCGAAAACGACGCCGACCTGCTCGCGCAGCGAGTGCAGCGTGACGTCACGGACATCGACGCCGTCGATCGTGACCCGTCCTTCGGCGACGTCGTAGAAGCGAGGCAGCAGCCCGGTGACGGTCGACTTCCCCGACCCGCTCGCACCGACGAGTGCGATGACTTCGCCCGGCGCGATGTGGAGGTCGAAGCCGTCGAGCACCGGCGCACTCCGCGTGTATCCGAACCTGACCTGCTCGAACCGCACGTCGCCGCGGATCACGGGGAGATCGACCGCGTCGTCGGCCTCCTGCACGCTGGTGTTCGCGTCGAGGATGTCGAGGATCCGTTCGCCCCCGGCACGCGCTTGCTGGGCGATCGCGAACAGTCCGGCCAGCATGCGCACCGGCGCGCCCAGCTGCACGAGGTATGTGGA
The DNA here is from genome assembly GCA_040003875.1 of Acidimicrobiia bacterium. Classification (GTDB taxonomy): domain Bacteria; phylum Actinomycetota; class Acidimicrobiia; order IMCC26256; family JAENVU01; genus JAENVU01. The sequence continues at coordinate 3,295 of JBDUBS010000408.1, forward strand.
GAACGCCAGGAACGTCCCGAGCGAGATGTGACCGTTGAGGGCCAACCAACCGCCGAAGGCGAGCACCCCGACCTGGCCGTACGACGGGATGGCCTGCAGGACCGGCGAATAGCGGGCCTGGAGGCGAACGAGACGACTCCGTGCCCCGAACAGCCGGCTCGCCGCGGTGCCCAGGTGCTCGAGTTCGCGGTCCTCCTGTCCGAACCCCTTCACGACCCGGACGCCGGTCACGGCTTCATCAACCACACCGGCAACCTCACCGGCGCGCTGTTGTGCGTCCCACGTCGCCGGGAACACCACCCCCCGCATCCGCAGCGACGCCACCAAGAGGAGCGGAATCGCGAGCAACATCACGAGGGTCAACGGCGGCGACAGGAACAGCATCACGACGAGCGAGAGAACGAGCATCACGAGGTTGCCGACGATGATCGGTAGGAACGCGAGGAGTCCCTGGATCAGCCCGAGGTCGGACGACGACCGCGAGACCAGCTGACCGGTCTGGAGTTCGTCGTGACTCCCGAAGTCGAGCCGCTGGAGGCGTTCGAAGATCGCGACGCGTAAGTCGTACTGCACGTCGAGGCTCACCCGACCCCCGGCCCACCGCCTGACGTAGGCCGCCCAGAACGAGAAGGCGGCGGCGATTCCGAGCACCACCAGGTAGGGCCACACCGTGGTGGTGTGGGCGACGATGCCGTCGTCGATGATCGTGCGTTCGATGACCGGCGTGAACGCCGACACGGCTTGACCGAGCACCGCCATCCCGAACGCCAGCACCACGTTGCGTCGGTGCGCCATGAGGAACGGGAAGAGTCGGCGAATCCATCCGCCGCGACCTGGCGGCGCGGGTTCGGGAATCGGTCGATCGCCGGGGACGTCGATGGGGCGCGTCTTCGGTCGGCCTGTCGCGGTTTCCGTCGCGGTTTCCGTCGAGGTTTCGGTCACGGGCCGACGCCCTTCTCGTGCTCCGCGCGCCGGCGCGCGAGATCGAGGTCGATGGCCTCGCCGAGCGCCTCGAGACCCGCAGCCGCGGTGGCGCGGCGGTCGGGTTCCAGCTGGCCGAGCAACGCATCGACGCGCGCAGCTACGGCGCGTTGCGCGCCACGCAGCGCCTTGCGACCGGTCGACGTGGCCTCCAGGCTCACCCCCCGACGGTCACCATCGACCTCGCGGCGACGCACCCACCCGCGTGCGACCAGACCGTCGAGCACCCCGGTCAACGAAGGCCGACTGATCGACGCCTGGTTCGCCAGCCGGTTGGCCCGCTCCGGCATCCGCGCCACGAGCAGGAGGATGCGGAACTGCGGCAGCGTCATGTCGGCGAGCGCCTGCTCGAGGAGTCTCGACGTGATCGCGAGGGTTCGGGTGACGTCGGCCTCGGGGTCGGCGTCGGTCACCGGGATGCCGTCGGCGGTCTGCGCAGATCGTTCGGAACCCATATCGTTAGGGTATCGAACTTCCTCCCCGGGCGACTTTTGGTCTCCGGGGTCGGGAAATCACCCACGCTCAGACCAAAGGTCGCGGCATCAGCCTCGCAAGCGGGTGCGGTCAGCCCTCCGGCGTGAAGCCGGGGATGCCCGTCGGGGGCGACGGGTTCACGCCCTCGGCGATGTCGTGCCAGCGGCGGACCGCGATCTCCACGAAGTCGGGATGTGGCAGTACCCAGAACCGATCGGCGGCGATGGCATCCGCGACGTGATCGGCGACGACCGCCGGCGGCATGCCCTCGTCGATGACCCGCTTGAGCATCTCCCAGACGAACTGGGACTGCGGCGGCGGCTCGGGCAGATCGCCCAGATCGGCCGGCCAGTTGCGTTCGGCGTCGGCGATCTGCGTGCGGACCCAACCGGGGCAGAGCACGCTGACGCCGACGGGGTGACCGGCCATGAGCATCCCGGTGTAGAGGTCGTCGGTCAACGCAACGACCGCGTGCTTGGTGGCGTCGTACGCCGCGCCGGCACCCGGCATCAATCCGGCCATGCTTGCGGTGTTCACGATGTGGCCGCCACCGCTCTCGATGATGAGCGGCAGGAAGGCGCGGATCCCGTGAATGACGCCCCAGAGGTTCACCCCCACGGTCCATGTCCACGACGACAGTGGCCCGAACCACGGATCGGACTTCGCGCCGATCCCTGCGTTGTTGCACACGATGTGCGCAGCGCCGAACCGGTCGACGGTCGCCGCCGCCAGTGCCTGCACCGAGGCTTCGTCACTCACATCGGTACGCACGACCAGCGTCTCTACGCCGTGGGCGCCGATCTGCTGCCCCGCGGCCGCAAGGCCAGCTTCGTCGACGTCGGCGAGCACCACCTGGAGTCCGGCGGTGGCGAATCGTTCGGCCAGCGCCAATCCGATCCCGCTCGCCGCGCCCGTCACGACGGCGACCTTGCCCGCTTCGAGTTCCATGTGCCCCCCTCGTAGGAAGGTCGACCATAGCGGCGGGCCGGAAATCCGCGGGGACTCCCGGGCCCCTTCGTCAGCGACGCCGCGTAACCTCCGGTGGGAGTACCGCGACCGAGGGAGAGGCGGCCATGACACGGGTCTGCGCGATCGGCATGGACGCCGCAGCGATCGACCTGATCGAGCACCTGTGCGACGCGGGCGCGCTTCCGAACATCGCATCGGTTCGCCGCCGTAGCGCGCGCGCTCGCCTCGACAGCTCTCCCACGCACCGGCACGGGATGCTCTGGACGCAGTTCGTGAGCGGCCGCGACATCGCCGGCGACGACGCGCGGTTTCGGTGCAGCTTCGACCCGCAGACCTACGAGGCGTACGAGACGCCGGCTCGCCACATCGACGATGCGGGAACTGCTCCGTTCTGGGAGGGCGTCGACGCACCGGTCATCACCTTCGACGTGCCGCGCTCCACGATCTCCGGTCCCGGCGTCCACGTCACCGCGTGGGGCGCCCACGCACCGTCGTATCCGCGGGCCTCCGCACCTCGAGGACTGCTGCGCGAGATCGACGAGCGATTCGGGCCCCATCCCGCATTCGACAACGAGTACGCGTGCGGGTGGCACGATGCCACGAGGCTCGACCGACTCTCCGCGGCGCTGGAAGCGGGCGCGCG
>JBDUBS010000626.1:0-6359 GCA_040003875.1 Acidimicrobiia bacterium
GGTCGGCCTGACACGTCGCGGCGTTGTCGATCCGCTGGAACTGGGGCGCGTTGCCGGGCTGTTCGAGCAGGGCGAAGCATCGGCCCGACGTCGAGTGAGAGGCGAGGATCAGGTACCAGGCGGAGCCGCTGAGTCCGTTGGCGACCGACACCGATCGCTGGTTCGCCGGCGCAGTGGAAGAGCTGGCGAGGAAGGTGACCGCGGGTTCCTCCCCGCCGAGTGACGTCTGGGTGGGGCTGACGCCGTCGGACGTCTCGACGGCCTTGGCCGCGCTGAGCGAGTTCCGCAGGAGGTTCTGGGCCTGGCGGTCCTGAGCCGGCGTCCGCGCCGACAACAGGGTCGGGATCATGATCCCGATGAGGATGCCGATGATCCCGATGACGATGAGCAGTTCGATGACGGTGAATCCATCGGCATCTCGTGTGTGAGCATGCATCGACCCTCCTCTCGGGCCCGAGAACGGCGGGAGGCCCGGACAAGTCCGGGCCTCCCAACGCATTCACATTTCGGATCGAATCCGATTACCAGGCGCTCGCCCAGGCCGGGGTTGCACCGGCGACTGCGTTGCTCGTCGAGACGGACGTGAGGCTGGTCGGCAGCGTCATACCGGAGGTCGTGCACGTCGTGGCCGAAGTGAGCGCCGCGAAGATCGTGCCCGGACCGGTCGCCACGTCACCGATGACGTAGCAAGTACCACCGGCCGACTTGGCCGCCATGACGATCGCCGGACCGTTCGCCAGGACCGAAACGTTCTTCGGGCCGGTCGAGACACCAGCAGTGAAGGTCAGGGAAGGCTCGGCCGTGCCCAGCGCCGTGGTGGTGGCACCGGAGTACGAGTCGGTGTCGGTGTAGATCCCCTTGGCGTTGGTCAGGGCGTTACGGAGGCTCGACTGAGCCGCCTTGTCTTGGGCACGGGACTTGGCGCCGAGGAAGGTCGGAATGGCAATGGCGATCAAAATGGCAATGATCAACACCACAACCATGAGCTCGATGAGCGTGAATCCACGCTCGTCCTCACGCCGCGCCCGCAGGTTTGCCAGCATCTGCTGCATGTGAATGATTCTCCTGTTGGATTGGATTGATGGGTGGTGACGATTCGGGCGATCTGGTGACCTTCCGAAGCGTCCTGATATCCATCGGCGCCCAACCGAGCAGCTGAATGCCTTCTTATAATTTGGGTAAACGGGCCCAGGCGGGCTTGGTCGCCGAGCGCAGGAAATCGAGGATTCGCTACGGTTCGACCCGTATGTGGACTCGGCTCGTCGACGTCACGGTGGCCATCGGCGAATGGGTGCTGGACCGGCTCGACCGCTGGGTCGCGCGTGCGTCGCTGATCGGCAACGCCCCTCTGCTCGACCCGACGGAGTTCGCGTGGACCCGGGCGCTCGAAGCCGGGTGGCCGGAGATGCGCGCGGAGTTGGACCGACTCCTGGTGCGCGGCGAGGCCTTACCGAACTTCCAGGACATCTCCACCGATCAGGCGACGATCACCGATGACGATCGATGGAAGACGTATTTCCTCTACGGCTTCGGATTCCGATCGGACGCGAACTGTGCTCGGTGCCCGGAGACGGCGCGGCTGGTCGCAGCGGTGCCCGGTCTCCAGACCGCGATGTTCTCGATCCTCGCCCCCGGCAAGCACATCCCCGAACACTGCGGTCCCTACAAAGGCCTCGTCCGGTACCACCTGGGCCTCAAGGTGCCTGCGGACACCGACCGGTGCCGCATTCGCATCGACGACCGGATCGCCACGTGGTCCGAGGGCGCGAGCCTGATGTTCGACGACACCTATGAGCACGAGGTGTGGAACGACACCGAAGAAGAACGCGTCGTGCTGTTCCTCGACATCGTCCGGCCGCTGCAGTTCCCGATGAACCATCTGAATGCGTTCGTACTGCGCGCGATCGCGATCTCACCGTTCGTCGCCGACGCCAAGCGACGCCAGCGCGAATGGGAAGACCGGTTCAATGCGACTGCGGCGATGCCCGCTCCGCCGTCCACCGTTCGTGCGCGCCGGCGCGCCGCAACTTCCCGCTCGTCGTCCGAGGAATGAAACCCGCGGGTACGAGCTCCACGACGTCGACCGGGAGCCCCGCATCGGCGAGGCGCGCGCGACTGGCCAGCACCGCTTCGTCGGCACGACTCGTCCACCGCGACTCGGCGAGCACCACGACCCGCTCCCCTGCGTCGGAGACGTCGGCGAACGCGACCACGCGGTCCGGAAGCAGGCCCTCGACTCCCGCGAGGGCGAGTTCGAAGTCCGACGCCGGGAGCCGGATACCACCCCGGTTGATCATCTCCTTCTGCCGGCCGACGACGACCACCTCGTCGTCCACCATCACCACGGCATCTCCGGTCCGGAGCGTCCCCGCGGTGATCGCCTGGGCCGATGCGGCCGGGTCGTCGAGGTACCCGTCCATCAACGCGGGGCTGCGAACCAACAACTCGTCCGCGTCGCTCACCGTCACGTCGATGCCCGGAAGCGCGGGGCCACAGGACACGAGCCGGTGTCGGCCCACCGGTACGACCCGGTACGGGGCGCCCGCACGATTCGCGGAGACCGCGAGGGTCGCCTCGGCCAGTCCGTAGGTCGGACTGATCACACCGGCCCCGAGCCCGCTCGGCGCGAACGCGTCGGCGAAGGCATCGAGCACGTCGGGACGGATCTGCTCGGCGCCCACGAGGATGTGACGCACGCGTGACAGGTCGACCGATCCCGGCCGGCGGGCCTGACGGCGGGTGACCAGCTGGAGTGCGAACGGCGGGGCGACCGCGATGGTCACGTCGAGTTCGTCGACGAGTTGAAGCCAGCGACCGGGGCTCCGCAGGAAGCTCGCGGTGGGCCAGTGGTAGAGCATCCCGCCCTGGTAGATCGCGTTGATCATCGTGCCGATGAGGCCCATGTCGTGGAAGAGGGGCAGCCACGAGAGGCCGATGTCGTCGGGTCCGAGTTCCCAATGCTCGCCGATGGCGGCGAGGTTCGCGAGGACGGCGCGGTGTCCGACCACGACTCCTTTCGGATCACCGGTGGTGCCCGACGACGGCTGGACGAGTGCGTACGGAGCCGGCTCGCCGAACGCGACGACGTTCCCGACCGTGCCGTCGACGGTGAGCACCGAGGTCGGCGCGAGCGCGGCGCCGAGCGCATCGGCCGCGGCGCCGTCGGTGAGCACGGCCGCGATCCGGAACCGGCGGATGCGGTCGTGGAGGAGGGCCCGCCACGGGTCCGAGCCCACGGTGCCGGCGACCCCGAGAGGAACGGGGACCGCACCCACGGCGTGGGCTCCGAAGAAGGCCTCACAGAACGCGGCGCGATCGTCGGTCAGTACTCCGAGGTGATCGCCATGACCAACACCCCGAGCCCGTAGCGACGCACCGACACGCGCCGCCCGATCGACGAGGTCGCGATAGCTCCAAGCGGCGCCGGTGTCGACGAAACGGAACACGTCTTGGTCACCGCGTTCGTCGGCGCGTGCCGCGAGTAGTTCGGTGAGAGTCGAAACCGTCATCGCGTGTGGGGGTCCACCTCGGCCACGAGGGCAGCCACCAAACCACCGACCGACGTCACCTCAGCCAGGGCCGCTTCGGTGAACACGACATCGAGCCGATCCTCGGCGTCGAACACCAACTCCATCACCTCCAGCGACGACAACCCCAGCGTCGCCAGTTCCAGGTCGTCGGTGACCATCGCTTCGCCGACACCGAGCGCCGTAGCGAGTCCAGGGACGATCACCGCCCGCACGGCCGCGTCGGCATCCCCCGTTCCGGCGGCGGTCACCGCGCCACCACCCGAGCGAAGACGTCGAGACAACGATCGAGGTCGGCGTCGGTATGTGCGGCCGTCGTGCTCAACCGAAGGACCGCCTCGCCGCGAGGCACCGCGGGGAAGACGCCGACGTTGACGTAGATGTCTTCGTCCATGAGGGCCCGCCACGCGTGGGTGGCGACCCACTCGTCCGCGACCCGCACGCCCACGATCGCGGCCGCACCACCCGATACGGAGTACCCGGACTCGGTGAGACCGCGCACCAGTCGTTGCGCGGTGGACCGCACCCGCTCGGCCCGCCACGGTTCGGCGATGCAGATGCGGACCGCGGCCAGCGCCGCCGCGACGGAAGCGGGCACGCCGGATGCCGTGAACACGAACGGGCGGGCGTGGATCCGCAAGTACTCGATCACGTCCCGATCGCCCGCGATCACTCCCCCACACGACGCGAGCGACTTGCTGAACGTGCCCATCACCAGATCCGCCGGCGGATCGATGGCGGCCGCCATCCCGCCACCGTCGGGGCCGAGCACACCCAGGGAGTGCGCTTCGTCGACGAGTGTGCGCGCGCCGGCGGCCCGCGCGATCTCGAGGAGGCGTTCGAGGTCGACGGCATCGCCGTCCATCGAGAACACCGAGTCCCAGACGACCAACGCCGGCGCGTCGAGCCGGCCCAGCTTGGCCGCGAGTTGATCGAGATCGTTGTGACGGACGGTGACCGCGCGCGCGCCGGAGAGCCGCACCCCGTCCTCGATCGAAGCATGGTTCCGCACGTCGCCGACGACGACGTCGTCGGGACCGCAGAGCGTCGAGATCGTGGCCAGGTTCGCGAAGTAGCCGGCGGTGAACACCAGCGCCGACTCCCTCCGCATCCAGCGTGCGAGTTCGGTCTCCAACTCGAGGTGGAGGTCGAGCGTGCCGTTCATCAATCGGGAGCCGGTGCAACCGGTGCCGTACCGGTCGATGGCATCGCGCGCCGCGGCCATCACCCGTGGATCGTCGGCCAGCCCGAGATAGTTGTTGGATCCGAACATCAGGCGGGGGCGCCCCTCGACCACGGCCTCGCGCCCGAGTGCGGAACCGACGGGGACGAAATAGGGGAAGACATCGGCCCGCCGCCCGAGTTCCACGTCGGCGCGCCGCGCGTCGGCTCGCACCTTCCAGAGCACGTCGTGGGCTGCGAGGTCGCCGACGTTCATCGGCTGCGGCCGGGGTCGGCCACGTCCGATGCGGTGCGATGCCGGAGCCGGGCGCGGCGGATCGAGCCTCGGAGCGCGGCCTGGGCGGCCTCGAGTTGATCGGGGGCGCCGAGCGCCAAGAGGTTGTCGAGCACGATCCGCGTGGCGCCGGCCGCGACGTACTCGTCCATGGCAGTATCGATCGCGGCGGGTGGACCCACGACCACCCCGGCGCGCTCGGCTCGGAGATCCATGGCCTGGAGCAGCGGGGCGTCGAGCGCCCTTCGAGCGACCGACTCGTCGGCGTGGGCCACGACCCGCAGATGGATACCGATCGATCCGGTGACGCCGGCATCGTGTGCAGTGCGGATCAGGCCCTCGGGATCGTGACCGACCCCGACCCAGCCCCATCCGAGGTCACCGGCCGGCCCGGGTCGATCGCCGTACACCGCGAGTTCGACGTCGAGGTCGTCCCGGACGACCTTGGCCAGACCCGCCAGCACCTCGGCGGCCGCAGCACAAGCAAGGATCGTGCGGCCGGGGGCCACATCGGCCAGGGTCGCCACGGTGCGCGCGGCGCGAGTCGCGTCGGTACCGGGATTCCAGCCGAGGACCCCGATCCGCATCCGGCGGGCCACCATCGACGCGACCACCGCGGACACGATCGGGTCGGCCAGGTCACCCGGGTCGGGGACGATGCGGGCGAGCGAACCGGCCGCCGCGCGCCACTCCGATCCCGAGAGGCCGCCGGAGTCGACGGTTCCGTCCGGATACCAGAACGCGTGCGCGCCCTCGGACTCCGCGACCAGCGCCGCGCCCGCGGCCACGGCGGCGGCCCGCCAGGGTGACCCCGCGGTTCCGATCTCCACCATCTGTCCGGTCAATGTACCGGCGCCGAACCGTGCGCCCGCGGCACCGGTTGGGTGATGCAGTGGACGTTCCCGCCACCGAGGAGGATCTCCCGGGCCGGCACCGGAACGACGCCCCGCTCGGGGAAAAGCCTCGCGAGCGTGGCCGCCGCCGCATCGTCGTGGTCCGGGTCGAGTGCCGGCATCACGACGGTGGCGTTGGCGGGATAGAAGTTCACGTACGACGCCGCGAGGCGCGAGCCGGGTTCGCGGGGCTGGGTGCCGGCGACACGCAGGACTCCCGCGGCCTCGGCCGCGGTCACGAAGAGCGGGCCCGGCTGGTGGAGCACGTGGACCTCCAGCTGGCGACCCTGCGCGTCGACCGCGGCGTCCAGGCGACGACGCGCATCGAGCGACCGCTCGTACTGGGGATCGGACCGGTCGTCGGTCCAGGTGAGGACGACCACGCCCGGCCGCACGAAACACGCCAGGTTGTCGATGTGGCCGTCGGTCTCGTCGTCCACCACGCCGAGACCGAGCCAGATCACCGTCTCGCAGCCGGTGAAG
>JBDUBS010000012.1:0-1914 GCA_040003875.1 Acidimicrobiia bacterium
AAGACGAACCTCGCCGACCTCACGTTGCCCGAAGCGGCGTTGCTTGCCGGCCTGATCAAGAACCCGACGGCGTACGACATCTTCGACCACCAGAGTTCGGCGATCGAGCGTCGCAACGAGGTGATCCGTCGCATGCTGGTGCAGAAGGAGATCACCGAGAAGGAAGCGATCGCGGCCCGGGCGGCGGCGCTGCCGGCGACCACGCGACCCCAGAACGAGCTGCGGGCGACGACGCCGTACGGCGAGGAAGTGTTGAGCCAGCTGAAGACGCTCCCCGAGCTCGGGAAGGACGCGTTCGCCCGCACGCAGCGCATTTTCTCGGGGGGCTTGAAGGTGTACACGGAGTACGACCCGCGCCTGAGTGGCATCGCCAACTACACGATCGCGTCGATCATCAAGGCGTCGTTCTCGCCGTTCCGCGCCGCCATGGCGGTCATGGACCCCCGCACCGGCGCGGTGCGAGCAATCGCCGACGGCAGCGGGATTGCGCAGGGGTTCAACCTCGCCACCGACGGCGGCGGGCGCAAGGTCGGTTCCACGTTCAAGCCGATCACGCTCGCGACTGCCCTGGAGCACGGCTACTCGCCGAAGGACACGGTCGACGGCAGCAGTCATTGCCGGATCACGTACCCGGGTTGGAACTCGAGCCCTCCGTACGTGGCGTCGAACTCGAACGAGAGCAGCGGCGGCTACGCCGACCTCTACTCACAGACCAAGAACTCGGTGAACTGCGCCTACCTGCGCCTGATGACGAGTGTGGGGCCGCCGCTGGTGCGGACCATGGCCACCCAGCTCGGGTACACGCGGCCCGTCGGGACTCAGAACAACTTGTCGATGGGTATTGGTGAAACGGAACACTCTCCGCTCGAGGTGGCCACGGTGTACAGCACCCTCGCCGACGACGGCGTCAAGCATGCGCCGGTCTTCGTGCGCCGGGTGGAGGACGTGAGCGGCCGCGCCCTCTACCGCGCCCCGGCGGGGGTGCGGGTCATCAGCAGTCAGACCGCTCGTACCGTCACCGACGTGTTGAGCCACGTGACCGAGGGGACCGCCCCGCGGGCGAAGCTCGCCGACCGTCCGCTCGCCGGCAAGACCGGCACCATCGATCACCAGGTCGACGCTTGGTTCTCCGGCTACACCCCACAACTCGTCGCCACGGTCTGGATGGGCAACAAGGACACCGAGGACGACAAGAACCCGGCCGCCTACATGACGAATGTGGCCGGCTTCGAGTTCCGTCCGGTCTACGGCGGTACCTATCCGGCGCTCATCTGGCAGAAGTTCATGACCGAGGCGCTCAAGGGTCAACCGGTGATCCAGTTCCTGAAGCCCGACGAGACCCTCTGGCCCAGCGCGGGCCAGGTGAACCCGAAGGGTGGGCGCACCACCGGCGGGAGTTCTGACTTCGGGCCGCGCGACTCGTCGTCGACGTCGACCACCTTGCCGACCGACACCGCCACGACGACCGGAGGCCCACCGACCTCGACGTCGTCGGTTCCGTCGACCACCCTGCCACCGCCCTGACCCCGAGCGAATCGCCGTCCCACGCTCGGGCCCGCTGGTCGGCGCCCGATAGATTCGCCGTCGATGACGTCGCTCGAGCAACTCTTGGTGGTCCAGGCGCACGACACCACGCTCGACCAGCTTCGGCACCGGCGGGCCACGCTCCCCGAACGGGAACTCCTGACGCGCGCCACGGCGGCGCTCCGCGATCTCGAACCGCCGATCACCGAGACCCGGGCCCGTCGGGATGCCATCCACCGAGACGTCAAACGACTAGAGGACGAAGCCGTGGCTGCCGCAGACAAGGCGAAGTCCGTCGACACCGCCATGTACTCGGGCACCGTGACCTCGGCGAAGGAACTCCAGGCCATGCAGGCCGATCTCGAGATGATCCAGCGTCACCAACGCGCG
>JBDUBS010000386.1:0-6332 GCA_040003875.1 Acidimicrobiia bacterium
GGAAGTCTGGCTCGAGACTCGAAACATGGCCGAGGCCGCCCGGCAGACGCACGTCCACTACAACACGTTCAAGAATCGTCTCGAGCGCATCGAGACGATCCTCGGACCCATCGTCGCCGACGCGGTGCGCTCGCTCGAATGCGAGGTCGCCATCTACGTCGCTCGCCACTACGACGGGCCATGGTCCACCGGGCCCGAGGCATCATGACACCTCGGGCATTCACGAGCCCGGGTCGACCGTCGCTGCCTATTCCGATATGCTAGCAAACACTAGAAAAACTACGATGGATTCGGAGACCCCCGTGACCCTTCAGCTCGGCGACACTGCTCCAGACTTCACCGCGGAGACGACCGAAGGACGACTCAGCTTGCACGAGTACCTCGGCGACTCCTGGGGGGTCCTCTTCTCCCACCCTGCGGATTTCACGCCGGTCTGCACGACCGAGCTCGGAGAGTTTGCCCGTCGCAAGGACGACTTCACGAAGCGAAACACGAAGCTCATCGGCGTCAGCGTGGATTCGGTCGACTCGCACCGTGACTGGTCCGCCGACATCGCAGAGACCCAGGGCCACGGCCTCAATTATCCCCTCGTCGGTGACGAGGACCGCCGGGTCGCGAACCTCTACGGCATGATCCATCCGAACGCGATCGCCACCGCGACCGTCCGCACGGTCTTCGTGATCGGACCCGACAAGACGGTCAAGCTCACGCTCACCTACCCGGCCGCCATCGGGCGCAACATCGACGAGATCATCCGAGTCATCGACGCGCTCCAACTGAGTGGCGAATACGCAGTCTCGACCCCGGTCAACTGGAAAGACGGAGATGACGTGATCATCTCGCCGGCCCTCTCCGATGAGGAGGCACGGCAGAAGTTCCCGCAGGGCTTCACCACCCAGAAGCCCTACCTCCGGCTGACGCCGCAGCCCGGCAAGTAGGTGTCGCAACGCCGACCACAGCATCCCACGGTGCCGGCACTCGTCCTCATGGTGGGGATCGTCGTAGCCGTGATCGTGCTCGCCACGATCAGCACGTTCAGCTCGGGCTAGGAGCTGTCTCGGATGACAGCGCGCGCCGGTGCGACGCCGTCGACAACGCGGTTCGAGCTCTCGGCGGAGCCGCCGTTCCGGCTCGACCTGACGGTATGGGCGCTCCGTCGACGTCCAGGGAACGCCATCGATCGATGGGACGGCACCACCTACCGACGGGCGGCGGTGATCGGCGACACGCTCGCCGACATCGCGGCCGTGCAGGTCGGGACACCTGAAGCACCACGGCTCGACGTCATGGTGACTGCAGCCGTGCCGCTCGAGCCCGCGGTAGCCCGCACCGAGGCCGCGTCGATACTGCGACGCATGCTCGGGCTCGACATCGATCTTGACCCGTTCTACCGGTCGACGGAACAAGATCCCGATCTCAGTGCGCTGGTCCAGCGGTTTCGCGGCTTGAAGCCACCTCGATTCGCCAGCCTGTTCGAGGGCCTGGTCAACGCGGTCGCCTGCCAGCAGCTCACCCTCACGTTCGGCATCGAGCTACTCAACCGTTTCGCGGCGAGGTACGGCCAGCCGGCACCGAGCAGCGCGCCGGGCGGATACACCTTCCCGGCGCCCCTCGACATCGCCGAGCTCGATCCCGATGCGCTGCGCGCGCTCGGATTCAGCCGCCAAAAATCCGTCGCCATCGTTGGTCTGGCGCACCACGTCGAGCGAGGAACATTGCATCTCGACGACATCTCGGGGCTCGGTGACGCGGACGCGACCGCAGCGCTGCGGGCACTGCGCGGCATCGGGAGGTGGTCCGCCGAATACGTGCTGCTCCGCGGTCTCGGCCGGCTCCAAGTCTTCCCGGGCGATGACGTCGGTGCCCGAAACAACCTTCGGCGACGGCTCGGCATCAGCGGACCACTTGACTACGAAGGGGTCGGTCGCACCACGGCGCGGTGGTCGCCCTACAGCGGCCTCGTCTACTTCCACTTCCTCGTCGCCGGCATCGAAGAATCCGGATGGCTCGACGACGGTGCGGACTCGTGACGCACTAGCGCTTCGGGAAGGAGTACGACTTGACCGTCTCGGAGACGAAGTTCGGCTTCAGCGCTTTCAGCGCCCCCGGTACGCTCGGGTCGACCGCGAAGATCGTCGTCTGCTCCGGAGGGACGCGGTCGTTCGGTGGCCCGTACCTGTAGGTGCCCGCGAGCCCGAGCGTGTCGACCGTGCCCAGCTGGTCGAGTGCCTTCTTGACGCCGGCATGGCTGAGATCTCCGAGCGCGACGGCCTTTGCGAGCAGCTTGCTCACGGTGAGCGCCTGGGCGTACCCGTAAGAAAAGTAGAGGTCGGGCTTCTCGTCCGGCTTGAACTTCGTGATGTCCTCGAGCATCTGCTTCATCCCCGCCGAGGTCGTGTCGCCCCATTGCGGTCCCTGCGCGGCGAGCCAGAAATGCTTGGTCATGTATTCGCCGGTCGCACCCGACGCGAGCAGTGAAACCCACGTCGGGGCCTGGCCGATCCAGCGCACGTCGAGGCCTTGGGTCGCGGCCGAGCCCATCGTCGGGATCGTGACGGTCGGGAGCGCCACCAGCCAGACTGCGTCACAGCCGCTGCGCACCTGCTGGAGCTGCGCAGTCAGGTCCGTCGACGCGGCCGGGAACTGCGCCACCGTACCGAGCTTGAAGTCGAGCTTGGACGCGGCGTACTTGACGCCGTCGAGGCCGGCTTGGCCATACAGGTCGTCGGAACGGATGACGCAGAGCGTCTTGCCCTTCCCGCCGCCTTCATTCACCCAGTACGACAGTCCGTTGATCGCCTCGACCTGGTAGGGGGCCGCGACCGGCAGCAGGTTCGGGTCGCGGACCCACTCGGCGTCGAGCGTGGCCGGGGCACCCACCATGTCGTCCTGGCGCATCGGGGTGAGCAGCGCGTTGGTGATGTCAGTCCCCAGGACCTGCGCGAGCATGACCACGTTGCCGCGCAGATCGGAATAGTTCTGCTGCGCGGTGTTCGAGTTGTACGCACTGTCACGCACCTCGAGCTTGACCTTGTACTTGCCCGCGATCCCACCCTTCGCGTTGAGCGCGTCGAAATAGACCTGGTTGCCGGCGGTGAGCGGGATACCGATGATCGACGCGATGCCCGTCTGCGGCGAGATCGCACCGACCGTGATCGTGGACCCGTCGAATCCGACCGTCGACGCCGGCGCGCCGCGCTTGACGTTCTTCGAGGTGTCGCTCTTACCTCGGCCGGCGCTTCCGCAACCCACGGCCACCATTGCCACCACCGCGATGACGGCCGTCAGGCCGCGTGCACGCTTCGTCATCGACGTCCTCCCGATATGTCGCCTTGCCCTTACGCTAACGCGCGCCGACTCCACTGTCCCATTGCGCTCATGACGGAAACGGCCACGTGACCACATACCGCTTCACGCGCTGCCACACCGCCGCAATACCACGAGACTCGAACAGGAGGAACACGACGATCAGGATCCCGAACAGAAGTTGGTTGAGCTGGAACACGGTGATGACACCGTCGGTGGCCGTTGGGCCGCTCTTGACGAACGGGATCGCGACTGACTGGTTGACCTGCTGGATGATGTTCGGCAACGCAACGACGACCAGCGCGCCGATCACCGAGCCTCCGATGGTGCCCATCCCCCCGATGATGATCATCGCGACGTACGTCACCGACAACAGCAGGCCGGGAGCACCGCCGAAGTCGCTCGGATTCACGAACTGTTGCACCACACCGAAGAGCCCCCCGGCCACGGCGGCAAACGCGCTCGACACCGCGAAGGCGCCCACTTTGTAGACGGCGACGTTCACCCCGACGACTTCGGCGGCGACGTCCTGGTCCCGTACCGCTTGCAGCGCCCGTCCCGGCCGGGTCCGGACCAGGTTCTTGGCCAACAGCGCTGCGAGCGCGACCAACAGCCATACGAGCCAGAAGAGGCCCTGCCGACGCGACCACACCTGCCCGAACACGTGGAGATCGGCGAAATCGAGCGGACCGATTGCCACCGGCGCCGCCGTCGCGGTTCCGGCATGGCCTCCGGTGAGGCTCTCCCAGTTGTTGAAGATGAGACCGCCGATGTAGAGCAATCCGACCGTCACGATGGCGAGATAATTGCCACGCAACCGGAGCGCGAACGGTCCGATCACGGCGCCGATCAATCCGCCGACGACGGCACAGAGCGGCAACCACACCAGCAACGGCATCTGCTGCTGGACTCCGAACCACGCCGCGGCGTACGCGCCGACGCCGAGAAAGAACGCGTGGCCGAGCGAGATCTGGCCCGTGTAACCCGTCAAGAGGTTGAGACCGATCGCGGCGATGGCGGCGAGCCCGCACCGGGCCAGGACGTCGAGCCAGTAGTCGCTCAGATATGACGGTGTGACCACCCAGAGCAGCGCGAGCACGATCAGGAACACACGCTGGCTCCGGCTCGGCGCGAGGCGCAACCGGTCCTGCGTGCGCCGGACCAGGCTTCGACTCGGTCGGCCGCCCGGACGGCGGACGTGGAGGAGGCGCGCCATCAGACCCGCCGCACTTCGCGTTGCCCGAAGAACCCGTACGGCCGGACCAGCAGCACGATCACCATGATGATATATGGCAACGCGAGATCGAAGCCGCTCCCCAACCACGGCGCGTACTCGGGCTGGTACCCCGAGGCGAGCGACTGCGCCAAGCCGATCACGAGGCCTCCGACCACGGCACCCACCGGCGAATCGAGGCCACCGAGGATGATCGCCGGAAACGCCGTGAGAGCGACGAGCTCGATGTCGAGGCGGACGCCACCGCCGCCCCCAGCGAGCGTGACTCCCGCCAGCGCGGCGACGGCTCCCGCGATCGCCCAGGACACGCCGATGACGAGTCCGGAGTCGATGCCGTGCGCGAGTGCCGCCTCCTGGTCGGATGCTGTCGCCCGCATCGCGACTCCCATGCGGGAGTATTTGAAGTACACGAAGAACACCGCCAGAACCACTGCGACGATGCCGAGCGTCCAGAAGTCGGCGACCGAGACGGCGACATCGCCCAACTTCACGGCCCGTACCCCCCACGGATCGCCGAGGGGCAACGGGTCCTGACCCCACACCATCGGGACGAGCTGCTCGATCAAGATCAGCAACCCGATGGTCACCATGATGATGACGAAGGGAGGGCGTCCCAACAGCCGACGCAGGATCAGCGCCTCGACCAATGCACCCACGATCGCGCCCGCGATCATCGCGCCCACGACCGCGACGTAGAACGGCAGTCCCCACGTCTGGTGGAAGTTGTAGGCGAAGTACGCCCCCAGCATCACGAACCCACCCTGCGCAAAGTTGATCACGCTCGTCGCCCGGTAGATGACGACGAAGCCGAGTGCCACGAGCGCGTACTGCGCCCCGAGCGCGACCCCGGCGAAGCACAGGTCCAGGAGCTTGGTCACGAGCGGTACATCTCGTCGACGAGCGCGGCGTGGAGACTGACTGCGGCCGCGCGCCGGAGCCGGCGGGTCCCCGTCAGCTCGGCCTGGAGGACCAGGGGGCCGGGGAGCGCACGGAACTGACGCACCCGGGTCTCCGGATCCAGCGCGTCATTGGCCGCCGCGACCTCCCGCTCGAGCTCGCGACGTAGATCCGGCCACTCGAGCAGATCAAGCATCCCGGTGAACGGCACCGATCGTTCCGCCGCCCAGGCGTTGAGCTGCCCGGGATCGAGTTCCAACAATGCCCCGATGCTCGGCCGTCCGTCCCCGGTGACGATGACCCGTCGAACAAGCCGGGCGTCGGCGAACGCGGCGGCGACGACGTCGGCGTCGACGCGAGCGCCCGACGCCGTCATGATCCGGTCGTCGGATCGTCCGGCCAGCCGCACCAACGATCCCTCGCCGAGCGCTCCGAGATCGTTGGTGTGCAACCAGCCGTCGGCATCGAGTGCGTCGCGAGCGATCTGCGGACCACGTCCGAGCAGTTCCTCGTCGCGGCCGACACGGAGCTCGGTGGCCGCCACCGGGCACCCGACCGAGCCGGACGCCACCGCATCGGCGGGCTCGAGGGTGAGCAGGCCGCTCGATTCGGCCGTGCCGTAACACTGCCGAACCACGACTCCGAGCGCGCCGAGCGCGTCGGAGGTCTCCCCGGCCAGCGCGGCGAGCGCGCTCAGCGGGGCGTTCATTCGGTCCAATCCGAGACGGGCCCGCGCGCGCCGGGTGCTCAGCGCGCCTCGAAGGACACCGGGCCGCGCACCGGCCCGCAACGCAGCGAGACGACGGCGACCGCCGCGTAATCCGGCGTCGAGCGCCTTCCGCTTCAGCCATCCGGCGCCCGATCGTCCCTCCTCGGCACGCTCAGCGAGCCGATC
>JBDUBS010000545.1:0-6331 GCA_040003875.1 Acidimicrobiia bacterium
TGTCCGCATCGGTGTCCGCTTCGGCCGCGACGAGATCGACCGTGGCGCGCGGTGCGGTCGCGATGTCGGTCAGGAGAGCGGCCGGCAAGGTGACCACGGTCGCAGTCCCGACCTCCGGGGCGCTCTGCAGCCGGACCTTCGCACCGATCCGATTCGCCAGCCGGGCCACCACGACGAGTCCGAGCGACCGCGACAACACCAGGCCGGGTGGTGGCGGGTCCTCCAGCAATGCGTTGAGTTCCTGCATCCGGTCGGCCGCGATCCCGATGCCCTGGTCCGAGATGGTCAGTTCGAGACCGAACGCAACCGGTCTCGCCATGACGACCACCCGCGACGCCGGCGTCGAGATCGACGCCGCGTTCTCGAGCAACTCGGAGAGGAGGTGCGCGAGGTCGGTCGTCGCGTACCCGACGATCGCGACCGACCCGGGAATTCCCGCGGTGTCGATGCGCTGGAAGTCGGTCGTCTCCGAGACGGCACCCCGAATCACGTCGAGCAGCGGGAGCGATGAGCGCCCACCCGAGCGCTCGTCGACGCCGGCGAGCACGAGCAGGCTGTCCGAGTTCCGTCGCATCCGGGTCGCGAGGTGGTCCAGTGTGAACAGCGCGCCCAGCCGATCCGGGTCGCGCTCCTCGTGCTCCAGCTCTTCGACGAGCGCGAGCTGGCGGGTGAGCAGCGGCTGGTTCCGACGGGCCAGGTTCACGTACAGGTCGGAGATCCCGGTACGCACGGTCTCGCGCTGAAGCTCGGCGACCTTCACGGTCGTGCGCTCGACGTCGTTGAACGCCTTGGCGAGCGCACCAAGTTCGTCGCGCGATTTGACCACGATCGGGGTGATGGTCGGTGGCGAGGCTTTGGGATCGTGGAGTGCATCGACGAGCGCAGGGAGCTGACGGGTCGCCACATCGTGCGCATTGTCGGCCAGCTGGCGCAAGGGCCGCGTCGTGGCTCGGGCGATCACGAAGGCGAGCCCGGCGGCGAGCAGCAGCACTGCGATCGATCCCACACCGACCGCGATCAGATTCGACCGCGTATCGTCGTGACGTTGCGCCAGGTCATGGTTGATCCCGGCCGTGATCCGGCTGCCGAGCTCGTGCCAACCGCGCAACTGGGTCGAAGCCGTGCCGTACCAGTCGGCGGGGGTGACGGTCGCCGCCAGTGCGCTCCCGGAGAGCGCGGGCGCCCGGCGTTGACGCACCTGGTCCGTCGCATTGCGGAAGGCATCGGTCCCGGCCCGCACCGCGGCGCGGGTGTTGAGCCGGCCTTGGGTCTGCAACTCGTTCAACGCCGCGTTCTGCGTGGTGACCGCGGCAACCAGATCGGAGACCAACGCGTTCGGCAGTGCGCCGCGGGCGAACGCCACCGCGAGGATCGAGCGCTCGTCGGCGAGGGCACTCTCGAGCCGAACGAGGGTCGCTTCGTCTCGGAACATGATGGCGGCCGCCGCCCCCTGCGGTGCGCCGGCGAACGCGTCGAGGATTCCCGTCGTGGTCCGTGCGATGCCGCGGAAGGTGCCGAGGACAGATCCGTCCGGGCTGAACCGCAGGTCGACGAACTGCCGCTGCTGACCGAGCAACGCGACGGTCTCGCGCAGGTCGTGGATACCGCGGGCGGCATTCGGCGCGCCGGCGTCGGCGGCGGCCTTCTCGGCCGCGGCGAGGGGTCGCACGGCACGGTCGGTCACCCGCCGGGCCGCCTGCAACCGGTCACGCACCGTCGTGTCCCCCGATGCAACCCACCAGGAGGACAGCGAACCCTCGTCGTCGATGGCGTCGAGGAAGGTGTGAACTCTGGCGGCCGGCTCGATCTGGTTCTGGGCCTGCGCGCTGGCGTCGAGGTCGTGCAGCCGGGTCCGCAACCCGGGCAGGCTCACGACGAGGGCGGCGATCATCGGGATGGCGACGATGAGCATCAACTTGGTGCGGAACCGCAGGTTGCGCAGCACTCGAATCTCCTTACAGATGACGGAAGTCGCGACGGAGGCGCAGCCAGCCGTCACGAGGACACGCGAAACCGCGTGACGGATAGACACGGCGGAACTCCCCACCGGTCACCCGCAGGTACGCGAAACAGGAACTGGTGAGCCCCGCACCCGGATCGGCGGGCACCTGGATGCCGTTGCCATCCCACGCGTGCACGGACCGCAACTGGGCGAGGAGCGTGCTGCGATCCAGATGCTCCGACGCCCGCCGGGCGGCCTCGGCGAAGAGGAGACCGGCCGACCACGCGCGGGCGCCGAGCGTCGTCGGGGTCGCGCCCGCGACCGTGCGGCTCAACCAATCGGTGTAGCGACGCAACTCCGGCGACGTCGCGGTGTCGCTGAACGGCGTCGTCTGGGTCGCGACGTAGGTGCCCTCGGCCGCGGCCCCGGCCTGCTCGATGTACGCAGGGTCGTACGCGAGGGTGCCCGCGTCGACGATGCCGGGCATTGCATGCTTCGCCGCGAGCGCGATCTGAATCGTCGCGAGGTCGGCAACCCGCGCCTGGACCGTGAGGTACCGGACCTTGTGCTTCTGGAGCTTGGTCACCAGATGGTCGATGTCGGCCGGCTGGGCCAGCGCCGGAAAGGGATCAACGCTGGTGTAGCGGTACCCGATCTCGCGGGTAGCCGCGATCTGGCGGGTCGCCCGGAGTGCCGTGACCCCGACGTCGAGGTAGGTCATCGCCGCGCTGCGCACTGCGACCGGGTGCTCGGCGGCGATGTGGCGTTGGGGACCGACGAAGAACATGTTCTGTGGACTCGGGAGAGGCGCCACGACGGTGGGGACGCGTTCGTGCGCCGGTTCGAGCACCACCGCGGGGACGTCGGGAATCCCGCAGTCGGACTCGATGTCGGCCCCGTCACCGTCGAAGGCCGACGCGGACCCGACGAGTGCGAAGACGGCACTACACGAGTCGGTGATGGCGATGCGATGACTGAAGACGTTGGTGTCGAACAGCCGGACATCGAGGTGTCGACCGGCGATCCCTCCCTCGGAGTTGCAGAAGGCGGCGAAAGACTGCATCGCCTCCCAGCTCGGAAGGAACTGCGCCCGAATCCCGGTCACGTCGGCGACCACCCCCACGGTCAGGGCGTCTTGAGTGACCCCGATCTCGTCGGACGCAGTCGGGGTACCGGGCCCGCACGGCTCGACGTGCGGCGCGACCTTCGGAGTCACCGTCGGTACCGCCGCGCGTGGTGGCGACGCCGCCGTGCTCGCGCACGCCGCCGCGAGCACGGCGCCGGCGAGCAGCGCGACGCCACAACGCGCGCGCTTCGCGCGCTTGGTCCCCATCGGCGTTCCGCACCTTCCTCACCATCTCCGGTCCAGGAACCGGAGCTCCGCCTGGCGTAGCACTCCGAGTGACCCATCCTTCCGGGTGAGTCGGACAACTACCAGAAATCTGGGTCAATTTCGCCCACGATAGCCACGTAGCGTGAGTGCCGGTAGGGCTCGAAGCGCATAAACCTTCCCTTTCCACCCGCAGGGGCCACGTTCGCCCGATTCTCTCGTCACCCACTCGCCGTCGCTACTGCTGCTCGCGGAGGGCTCGGGCCAGATCCGGCGGCAGCGTGTCCCCCGCCCAGCCGACGTCGTTGCGGATCTCCTCGGGCGTCCGCGCACCGACGACGATCGCAGTGACCCCAGGATGCGCCACCACGAACTGGAGCGCGGCCGCCGGCAACGCGACGCCGAAACGATCGCATTCCCGACGGAGTGCCGTCGCACGCGCGACGACCGCCGCCGGTGCGGGTTCGTAGTCGAACGTTGCACCGACCGAGGCCGATGCGAGGATGCCACTGTTCAACACCCCGCCGAGGATCACGCCGACCTTCGCCGCCGCGCACGCCTCGATGAACGTCTCCCCCGACCGGTCGAGGAGCGAGTAGCGGCCGGCCAGCAACACGCAGTCGAGGTCGGCGCGCTCCACGAACCGGCCGAGCATCTCGTGCTGGTTCATGCCCGCACCCACTGCCCGCACCACACCCTGCTCGCGCAACGCCACCAGCGCGGGGAACGCGCCGTCGAGCGCCTCCTGCTCGTGGTCGTCGGGGTCGTGGACGAGTACGACGTCGATCCGGTCGAGGCCGAGTCGTTCGAGGCTCTCCTCGACCGAGCGCATCACCCCGTCGCGCGAGTAATCGGACCGCGGCGCCAGGCCCGGCGGGACGCGGAAGATCCCGGGATCGAAGTCCGGGTCCGGACGGAGTAACCGGCCGACCTTGGTCGACACCACGTACGAATCGCGTGGTCGGGTCGCGAGCGCGCGGCCCAGGCGTCGTTCGGACAACCCGAGCCCGTAGAGCGGCGCGGTGTCGAAGTAGCGCACGCCCGCGTCCCACGCGGCCGCGACGGTGGCCGCCGCATCGTCGTCGCTCAGGGCCGAGAAGAGATTCCCGAGTGGCGCGCAACCCAACCCGATCCGGGTCACCGCGACGGTGGTCGCGCCGAGCCGGGCGGTGGGAATCACCGCCACGCCGACCCATCCGGCCACGTGAGCGCCGCGTACGACTCAGGGTGCATGTCGATGGAGTACCCGGGCGCGTCGGGCACGAGATAGCGCCCGTTCCGAATCGACGCCGGCTGGAGGAAGTGCTCGTGCAGGTGGTCCGCGAACTCCGTGGTGCGATCCTCGAGCGATCCGGAGACGCACACGTAATCGATGATCGAGAGGTGCTGCACGTACTCACACAGTCCGAGCCCGCCGGCGTGCGGACAGACGGGGATCCCGAACTCGGCGGCCAGCACCAGCACCGCGAGGACCTCGTTCACTCCGCCGAGTCGGCATGCGTCGATCTGGACGTAGTCGACCGCGGCGGCCTGGAGCAGTTGTTTGAACACCACGCGGTTGGCCGCGTGCTCGCCGGTCGCGACGCCGACCGGCGCAACCGCCCGCCGGATCGCTGCGTGTCCCAGCACGTCGTCCGGGCTGGTGGGTTCCTCGATCCACCGGAGGGCAAACGGTTCGAGGTGGACCATCCACTCGATCGCCTGTCCGACGTCCCACACCTGGTTCGCGTCGGCCATCAGCGGCAGGTCGCCGATCTCCTCCCGCATGACCTCGCACCGGCGGACATCTGATTCGATGTCGACGCCTACCTTGGTCTTGAAGCACCGCCACCCATCGTCGAGCGCGGCGCGGGTGAGGTCGCGAACCTTCGACTCCGCGTATCCGAGCCACCCCGCCGATGTCAGATACGCGGGGTAGCCATCGCGACGGAGCCCCGCGACCCGGTCCGCCTTCGTCGGCGCCCAGCCCCGTACGAGATCGAGGGCCCGATCCCGATCCAGCACGTCGGTCAGGTACCGGAAGTCGAGGAGTCCGACGAACTCCTCGGGTGACAGGTCCACCACCAGCTGCCAGAGCGGCTTGCCCGCGGTCTTGGCGCTCAAGTCCCAGACTGCGTTGACGACCGCCGCGGTGGCCAGATGGATGAGGCCCTTCTCGGGTCCGAGCCAACGCAACTGACTGTGGTTCGTGAGCCGGCGCCACAGCCCCGCCGAGTCCGAGAGCAGCTCGTCCACATCGCGACCGACGACGAGCGGCGCGAGCAACTCGATAGCCGCACAACACAGGTCGTTGCCGGCACCGATGGTGAACGTCATCCCGACGCCCTCGTGCTCGCCGTCGGTCTCGAGGAACACGTACGCACCGGAATAGTCGGGGTCGGTGTGGACTGCGTCCGATCCGGCGAGGGTGCGCGAGGTCGGTGCGCGCACGTCGAGCGTCCGTACACCGGTGATCCGCGTCATGGTGGCGCAGAGTAAACAGCCGTCTGCCGATCGCGCCACGGCGGCCGCGATTCGCACACGCGGAGCGGGCGAAGTGACTGCCCGGCGGGTCATGATGCCCATCGAGTCCGTAGGTGGCGGACGGTCACGAAGGGAGCGCACACATGCCGGACCGGGTGGTCGTCGTGACCGGGGCCAGCGGGGGCATCGGGTCCGCCATCGGCGCGGCGTTCACCGCCCTCGGCGACATCGTGGTCGGACTCGATCTCCTTGACGGTTTCGACGTGACCGACCCGAGTGCGTGCACCGAAGCCTCCGCGCGCATCGAGCGCGACCACGGTCGCATCGACGTGTTGTGCAACAACGCGGGGATCAGCGCCGTCGGTGACGTCGTGCAGTCGACGCCAGAGGAGTGGGAGCGCGTCTTCGCCGTGAACGTCTTCGGCGCGGCCAACATGAGTCGGGCGATTGTTCCCACCATGCGCGCCGCCGGCACCGGCGTGATCGTGAACACCTGCTCGGTGGTCGCCTCGGTCGGCCTCGTCGAGCGGGCGGTGTACGGGGCGTCGAAGGGCGCGGTGCTCGCGCTCACCAAGTCGCTCGCAGTCCAGTTCGCG
>JBDUBS010000400.1:0-6322 GCA_040003875.1 Acidimicrobiia bacterium
CCACCGCCGGCCGGCGTCCGGTCGCCGCTGCAGTGGGGCGTGGAGTCCGGTGTGGCGGACCTGTTCGGCGCCGGGGTGCAGTCGATGGCGGTGCAGTCACGGGAGTTCTTCTTCCGGTATCGGTCGGCGGCGCAGTGGCTCGACGTCTTCCGCATGTTCTACGGCCCGACCCACAAGGCGTTCGGTGCCCTCGATGCGCCGACGGGTCGCGACCTTGCTCGCGACCTGCTCGCACTCGCCGAGGCCCACAACACGTCCACCGTCGGTGCGTTGCGGGTCCCGAGCGACTACCTCGAGATCGTGGCAATCACCACGTCCTGAACCATCCCGACAACGAAGGAGTTACCCGTGAACGAACCCACGGAGAACGCACCAGCGGATTCGCCCGACGTCGACACCGCGTTCGCCGCCTGGGGTGCACACGATCGCGACGATCCGTTTCCGTTGTTCGCCGCAGTCCGACGACGCGGTGCGGTCCATGCGGTCACACTGGCCGACGGCCACACCGCGTGGCTCGTCACCGGCGCGGAGGAGGTGCGCAGTGCGTTGAACGACACGCGCCTGTCGAAGAACATGCATGCGGCCCTCGCCGCCGATGGCGCGGTGCTGGCCGAGGGACTGCCCGGTCCGGCACTCGCCCACCACATGCTGGCAGTGGATCCGCCCGACCACACGCGATTGCGTCGGCTGGTCTCGGGTGCATTCACGACCCGGCGGGTGGAAGATCTCCGGCCGCACGTGCAGGAGATCGTCGACGTGCTGCTCGACGACATCGCCGCGCGAGGTCCGGACGCACTGGTCGACCTGGTAGCCGACTTCGCGTACCCGATGCCGTACGCAGTGATCTGCGAGCTACTCGGTGTCCGCACCGGTGATCGTGCACCGTTCGGCCGGGCGTTGACGACACTCCTGACGCCGGCGACCTCGGCCGAGCAACAGGCGGCGACCGAAGCGGCATCGGCGACCGTGATCACGATGCTGGAGGAGTTCGTCGCGGGGAAGCAGACCGACCCCGGCGACGACCTGGTGACCGCGTTGATCGAGGCACGCGACGGCGACGAACGCTTGACCCAACCCGAGTTGCTTTCGACCATTTTCCAACTGTTCATTGCCGGGCACGACACCACCGCCACGCTGATCGGTAATGCCGTGGTTGCACTGCTGACCCATCCGGACGAACTGGCGCGGATGCAGGCGGACCCGCCGCGGATCGGAAACGCAATCGAGGAGGTACTGCGCTTCGATGCGCCGGCACCCCACGCGACGTTCCGGTACACGACCGAACCCGTCGAGTTGGGTGGGACGACGATCCCGTCCGGCGCGCAGGTGATCGTCAACCTTGCGGCGGCCAACCGTGATCCCGGTCTCAACCCGGACCCCGACACGTTCGACATCGGCCGCGAGGGGATCCAGCACATTGCATTCGGGCACGGAATCCATTTCTGTCTCGGTGTCCGGCTCGCGCGGATGGAGGGTCACGTCGCTATCGAGACCTTGGTGCGTCGATTCCCTGGCCTGCGACTGGCGGTGCCCCCGGCCGCGCTGCATTGGGGTCACGGCGACGGACTGGTGTTGCGGGGCCTCTCACGGCTTCCGGTCGTGCCCGGTCCGGCTCGGGTGCGCGCCGACCCGGTGCAGGTCGGCTCGTGAGCTCACGCAAGCGGCGGCGCGCGTTCAGGTGGAAGGAATGCGAGCCTTCACCCTCGACTTCAGGTTCGCCGGCAGCAGCTTCCCGGCAATCTGGAGTGCCCGCCGTTTCGCGAAGAAACGCCGTACTGCGGTATCGCTGAGATCGCGGCAGCGCTGCCGCGTGATCATCGAATACAGCTCGACGGTCTCGAGGTCGGTCGGCTGCATCCCCGTGGGCCGGCGCGCGGTGAGGAACACGCCAGGGGCGACCGGGTCCGTCGCGATGTCCTCGATGGCGAAGTCGGAGAAGATCCCTCGCATGTCGTCGGTCTCGTAGCGCCAGAAGTCGTACGGGAAGGCGTGATACGGGAACCCGTACGAGCGCGTGGTGACGAGGAGGACCCCGTCGTCGGCGAGCAGGTCCTTCAGGTTTCGGATCACGGTCCGCCAGTTCCGGACGTGTTCGAGCACTTCGGTGCAGATGACGAGGTCGAACCCGCCGCTGCCGTACCGGGTGACGAGATCCTCGGCGTCGCACACCTCGTCGACCCCAGGCCCGGACTCGATGTCGACGCCGAGGTAGCTCGCCGGTCCGAACTGCTCGACGTGGCGTCGGAGGGAACCGTTCACGTTTCGCGATCCAACCTCGATGACGCGTCGGCCCCGAACGACCGGCTCCGTGAGATGCGCGGTCCCGTACGAGACGCAGGCGGGATTACACACGTGCATCCGCCCCCGGCCATCGGTCCTGCATCGGGCGGACGATAGTGCGGCGCGTGACGGAGTTTGAACGTCCGAGCTGTGGGGAATCGTGGGCTGGTGAGTGATCGGGGTGGGGTTCGGAGAGTTCTGGTGGGGTTGCTCGCTGCCGTGGCTTCGCTGGTGCTCGCCGGATGCGACTGGACCGGCTTCGGGTTCGACGCCGCGCACACCCGCGCCACGGCCGACCCGGCTCCCGCTCCGGCCTCGGTCGCGGCCCTCACCCACATCTGGTTCGGCGCGACCAAGGCCGCGGTGGCATCCGGTCCCGTGGTCGCCGGCGACACCGCGTTCGTCTCCACGACCGGTGGCGATCTCGTCGCGTTCGGTCCGGTGGGTCAGCAGGACTCCACCCGTTGCGCGGAGTCGGCGATCTGTCCGCCACGCTGGACCGGCGCGCTCGGGGGTCCGAGCCGGTCCACCCCGACCGTGGCCGGCGGTCTCGTGTACGCCGCATCCGACGCAGGGTCGGTGCGGGTCTTCGATGCCTCCGGGTCGACGGGCTGCACCGGCACTCCAGTTGTCTGCACCGCGCGATGGTCGACGGCTCCGGTCGGCGCGTTGACGTCGTCGCCGCAGGTCGTCGGAACCACCCTGTACGTGGGCTCGGCCGACGGCAGTCTCTATGCGTACGACGCACGCGGCGCCACCAACTGCCGCGGCGGGGTGTGCTCGCCGTTGTGGTCGGCGCCGACCGGTGGCGCGGTGGCTTCCTCCCCCGCCGTGGCCGACGGTGTCGTGTACGTCGGATCGGCGAGCGGCCGCCTGTTCGCCTTCGACGCGAATGGGAGCCGCAACTGTGTGGGGCAGGTGTGTGAAGCGTTGTGGACCTCGGCTCCCGGTGCGCCGGTGCAGTCCTCACCTGCGGTCGCGAACGGCCTGGTCTACGTCGGCGCGGATGATGGTGGATTCCGGGCCTATGCCACCGATGGTACGACCGGTTGCAGCGGTACGCCCGCGGTGTGCAGCCCGACGTGGACCGCGCAGACCGGAAGCGCGATCGTCGATGCACCTGCGATCGCCGACGGGGTCGTGATGATCGGATCGGACGATGGCCGCCTGTGGGCGTTCGACGCCGCCGGATCCCAGGGGTGTGGTGGTGCGCCACGGGTCTGCGGCGCCCGGTGGTCCGCTCCCCTCGGCAGCCCGGTGCAGGGGGCCCCGGCCGTTGCCAGTCATGTGGTCTACGCCGGGACGCAGGCCGGACTCGTCGCGGCAATGGACGTCGCGGGAACCCGCCAGTGCAGCGGGACTCCGGTCGAGTGTCGGCCACTCTGGTCCGCCACCGTTTCGGGCGCAGCCTCGGCGCCGTCGGTGAGTCACGGCCGGCTCTTCGTCGGATCCACCGCCGGGCTCGATGTGTACCGCGCCGTCGTCGATCCGCTGCCGGCCGGCTTCGAGACCGGGGCGGTGACGACGGAGGCCGACGACACCTACAGCATTTCCACCGCGCCCGACGGCGCAGTGACCGCGACTGCGTCCACCGCGAACGTCGGCGGGAACACGCGGCTCGTATTCGCACGGTCTGCCGACGGCGTCGCCACCGACGAACAGTCGTGCGCGACCTGGTCGTCGGCATCGAGTGGCGGTGACCAGGAGGGCGCCGTCCTCCGCCTGCACCCGGTGCCTGGGGGCACGCAGGCGATCACCGTCACCAAGAACATCTACCTCGGCGGTGAGTGGATCTTCCATGTCCACGTCTGGGATACGAGCCGGTCGCCCGTCATCCTCCTCATCGCCGAGTTCGATCTCGCATCGGTGTTCAACCCCGGCGGACAGCTGGTGCCGTTCCCCTGGCGGATGTGCGCCCGGGTGGTCGGGTCCACGGTGAGCTTCATCGCATGGCCGACGTCCGAATCAGAACCGGCGTGGAACGATCCCACTCACGGCGGGAGCGTCACGCTCCCTGCGGGCTGGGACGCGGCCGGCAGCGCCGGTTGGTACATCGGACATCTCCACGCCGGCGGACGCGTGACCTATACGGATCTCTCCGCCGGACCGGCGACCGCGACGACCGGCTCGACGCCGGCGCGTGCCCCGACCGCATCACCCATTGCGCCCTGACGCGTGCCGCGAGCTGCGCGTCCGAGACGCGCGGGATCGCACCGGCAGTCGACCCGACGACGCCGAGGCGAGGGACGTCGATGTTCGGTGACCAGGCGTGGGTCCGGAGGTAGTCGGGCAACGCGAGCGGTTGAGTCACTACTCCGGGTGGGCTTCGCGTTGTTGGGGTCGCGAAGATCGATCGGTACGGTCCGGATGATCGGCGCGGGTCACTCCCGCAGCGGTGATATCGGCGTCGGCGAGCGGCGCGGTCACACGGCCGTACCGGTACCCTCAGTGAGTGCTCAGCGCCGGACTGCTCTTCGTGGTGATCCTGGTCGCCACGTGGATCTTCGTCGTGATGCTCGGTGTCGCCCTGCGCTTCCGCCATCTCTTGCGTCGGAAGGACCGGTAGCCGGTTGCCTCGGTGGATCAGGGGTGCTGGTGCTGGTGGAGTGCATGAATCAGGGCGCGGGGGGTACATTCGACGCGATGGCCGGCGGAAACGTGCAACGCGATCGCAAGTGCAGTGTGACCAGGGAAGCTGAGACCGACGAGCCGTTCGCGCAACTGATCGGTGCGTCGGCGCTCGGTTTCGGCGCGTTTGCAGCCGCCGCGCCCGGTGTGATGGCGCACGTCTTCGGGATCGAGGGTTCCCCCGAGGGTCGTTTCCTGCTCCGCATCTGGGGCCTCGGTTCCGCCCAGGCCGGGCTGGAGCTGGTCTTGGCGGACGGCCCGGTGCGCACGCGACTGCTGATGGTGGCTGCCGCCGTGGATGCCACCGGATGCGCGCTCGCTCTCCGCGCCGGACTTCCGAAGCGGACGACTGCGTTGATCGCCTTGACTCTGGGTGCCGTCTCCGCGGCCGCGGCATCCGGCGTGGCGAGCTCGTCACGGCCGAGCCTCGCGCGCGGCTGACCTCTTCCGGACTCACGCCGGCCTGCTGGGGGCGTCGTGCCCGCCTTCCCACCGCGCCATCATTCGGTGTTTCTCGGACGAAACCCCCAAATCCCGACGGTTCTGTGGATTCAGCTGTGAAGTTGACGCAAATTGGGGACGATAGGAACTCGTTCGATCAGTTCCGAACCGGACGTGCTCATGAACCTGAAAACCGCCAGCCGGGAACTCGAGGTCCACTACCAGACCGCGTACAAATGGGTGCGGTCCGGATTGCTCCCTGCCATTCGGGTCGGTGGCCGATACGAGGTGTCAGAGGACGCGATCGATCAGTTCCGCGCCACCCGTCGCTCTCTCGCTTCGGTGCCAACTGACCCGGGCCTGACTCCGCTCGATGCGAATCCGTCGCGCGAAGACGTGTTGGAAGAACTCGAGGCGATGGCGACCGACCCGGTCATCTCCTCGCCGTCGGTGGTGACCTTCGCCGCGCGTCGCGGGCACGACGTCGTGGGCGACGGATGCATGGTCGTCATCATGAACGAGGACGGCAGCCGGGTCGACTACTCGGCCCTCAATCACGATTCTCCCGCGCGTCTCGCGATCCTGACCGCGGCGCTCGGCCTCATCGGTCCCGCACCGGTCATGGGATGTAACAGCGTCTCGCAGGCGTACTTCTTCGATCGGACGGTGCGGGTGCCCCACGTCCCGCAGGACGCGATGCGGATCGCACTGGTCCCGGAGTTGCGCCAGCACCTCGTCCAGTACCCGGTGCACAGCCTGATGTCCACACCGCTCTCCGTCGCCGGCCGACCGGTCGGGTTCGTGGCGTTCGCCCGCGATTCTGCAACGCAGCCCTACACCGAAGCCGACGAGGCGTACGTCGTCCGCTTCGCCAACCGCGTCGGCGCGTTGCTACAGATCGTCCGGGATACCACCGCAGCGTGGCGGGTGCGTGCCGAACTGGTCGACGAGCTCCGGGCGAAGATGGTCGAGG
>JBDUBS010000330.1:0-6321 GCA_040003875.1 Acidimicrobiia bacterium
AGTAGCGCAGCATTTTCTCGCAGATGTCGAAGTCGGCGATGACGCCATCCTTCAACGGGCGGATCGCCTGGATGTTGCCCGGCGTCCGGCCGATCATGCGCTTCGCCTCGGCCCCGACCGCGAGCGGGCGGCCGTCCTTGACGTTGATGGCCACGACCGACGGTTCGTTGAGCACGATGCCGCGGCCGCGCACGTAGACGAGGGTGTTGGCCGTGCCGAGATCGACGGCCATGTCACGACCGACGAGCGATGAAAACCAGGGTTCGGACACGGTGCGGGAGCCTCCGGGGGCGGGCCGGGCAGTTCAGGCTACGAGGTCGAGCCTGAGAACTCCACTCCGCCCCGACGCCGACGCCGCCCGATCGCCTCGCGGCTCACGCCAAGCCGGGGAAGAACAGTGCGATCTCGCGCGCGGCGGATTCCGGGGCATCCGACCCGTGCACCAGGTTTTCACCCATTTCGATGGCCAGATCACCGCGAATGGTGCCTGGGGCCGCCTCGCGCGGGTTCGTCGCACCCATCAGTGTCCGCCACACCTTGAACGCCTCCGGGCCCTCGGCGACGATCGCCACCAGCGGACTCCGTGTGATGAACGTCACCAGTTCTTCGAAGAACGGCTTGTCGACGTGCTCTGCGTAGTGCGCCTCGGCCGTCGCTCGGTCGAGAGTCCGCAACTCCATCGCCACGATCGTGAGCTGCTTGGCCTCGATGCGTCGGATGATCTCCCCGACGAGCTGACGCTCCACGGCGTCGGGCTTACAGAGGACCAGGGTGCGAGTCATGGGGTGGGAATGTAGAGCGTTCTGTTTCCCGGGAGCGAAGCGTGCGTCGACCTACGTCGGGCCCCCGGCATGACGCCATTCGCTCAGACAACGTTCGCCGTCGTCGCTGACGCTCCTCGCGAACGAACTCGCTCGGTGGCGACACACCGGGCGTCCTCCTCGACTCGCTTGCTTCGCCCCCGAGATTCAGCCCTACAAAGGTCAAGGAGGAGGATGGATGTTGGTTCGTCCCGGGCCGGGGCTTGCGGGGGCGAGTTGATCGGCAGGAGTGGCGACTACCTATATATGTTCGCGGTTTCGTCGAGGTTGAGGGTGGTGAGGTCGCCGCGGCCGGTGGTGGCGAGGACGAAGGGCCAGGGCGCGCCGGTGATGGGCTCGCCGCCGCCGGAGACGTCGAAGGTGGGCAGACCGTCGAGAGCGACGGTGGCGGGCCGCCAACCCTGCTGCGTGAGGGTGTCGGCGATGTGCGAGGCGGCGGCCTTGGTGTCGACGTCAGCGGGCGCGTCCCGGCCGACTGCGGCGCGGATGTCGTCGGCATGCACAATCATGTCGGACCACAGCGCTTCGACGCCCTGGCCGAGGGTCGACGCCGATCCGTCCGGTCCCGGAGCCGCCCACGCGTCGTCATCGAACATCGCGAGGAGTCCCGCGAGTGACGGGCGCAACTCCGCGAGCTCGTCGGCGACCTCCGTCGGTCCGCGGCCGACGCGCTCGTCGACCTCGCGTTGGGTGGCCTCGTCGGAACCGAGTCCGTCGAAGCGACCCGCCACCACGTCCGCGAACTGACCCACCACGTGCTTGGCGACATCGCCGGCCGACCACCCGGCACACCGGCTCGGTCGGTCCCACTCCCCCGCATCCACCGATCGGACGAGGGCCTCGAACCGACCCACCTCCGGTTCGAACTCGGACTGCGTGACGGTGCGGGGCAGGCTCATCGACGGTCTCCGGATGACGGGGGCTTCGGCGGTTGCCGACTCGACACGTTGCCCCGCCCCGGTCGAAGCGTCAATCGTTCTTCACGTGGCGTCCGTCACGAAGCGAGCCTCCGGTTCAGGCATGACAAGCAGGAGCGCGAGCGTAGGGACCGAGATGACGTCACGAAGCGAGCCTCCGGTTCAGGCATGACAAGCAGGAGCGCGAGCGTAGGGACCGAGATGACGTCACGCCGGTGGTTCGAGCGTCCGTCCTGCGAGTTGGGTCGGGACGATGCGGTAGATGCCCAACTCGCCCGCCATGACCTTGCCCATCTGCTCCTCGACCCACCAGCCCGGACCGTCGGCGAACCGACCGAGTTGATGCGGCTGGACCCGGGCGAGCACCTCGGGATCCGTCACGGCTTCCCACCGGCCCACTCCGGTGACACTCGACCAGAGGTAGAACCCGGTCTCCCGCTCGTCGTCGACCTGGAAACTGACGACGGGGTTGGCGGCCGCCATCTCGGTCTTGCGCCCGGCGGTGGTCGCGACCCACAGCGCGTCCTCGAACCAGACGTAGCCGACCGGGACCAAGTACGGATCGGTGTCGCTCTGGAACCCGATGCGAACGATGCGCTGCGAGTCGAGCGTGGCAGAGATCTCGGTCGGGGTCAGGTCACGCATCGGCATGCTCGGTGAACCTAACGGGACCCCTCGCTGCGCTTCCGCTCGGACCGCAACACTGCACGCGCCGCGCCGACCAGGTACAGCGACCCGGCGATCAGGATCTGGCCGTCGGCGCCGGTGATGTCGAGCGCGCGGGCGACGGCGCGGTTCACGTCCGGCAACACGTCGATGGCATTCGGGTCCATGCCGAGCGCGATCGCGGCATCGAGGATCGCGTGCGGATCCATCGCGCGCGGAGTCGGCGCCCGGGTACAGACGAGATGCGCGACCCGTCCGAGGTCGAGGGCGCGGAGCATCGGCTCTGCGGCCTTCTCCCGCATCAACCCGACCACGAGTGTGCGCGGCGAATCGGGAAATTCCTCGGCGAGCGCGACCCGCAACGCATCCGCCCCGGCGACATTGTGGGCACCGTCGAGGAGGACGAGCGGCTGGGTCCCGACCACCTCGAGTCGCCCCGGCGACTCGAGCCGGGCGAAGCCACCGAACACGATCTCCTCGTCGAGGACACTGCCGACTGCGGTCTCCACCGTGGCGAGCGCGAGCGCCGCGTTGTCGGCTTGGTGCGCGCCGTGCAGCGGGAGGAAGATGTCGGTATAGCGCGCGAGGGGCGTATCGATGGTCAGCAGTCGGCCACCGTGAGCAAGTTGGTTACTCG
This sequence comes from Acidimicrobiia bacterium, assembly GCA_040003875.1. Taxonomy (GTDB): domain Bacteria; phylum Actinomycetota; class Acidimicrobiia; order IMCC26256; family JAENVU01; genus JAENVU01. The sequence goes on from JBDUBS010000330.1 coordinate 3,042, forward strand.
CGATCCCGAAGTCGGTGTCCCGCACCAGGATGCGTTCCGCCTCGCGGGCGACGAACACCTCGCGGAGCATCGGGTCGGTCTCTCCCAGCACGAGCGTCGACCCCGGAGTGACGATGCGGGCCTTGTCCGCGGCGATGTCCCCGCGAGTGGTGCCGAGGAACTCCATGTGATCGAGTTCCACGTTGGTCACGACAGCGATCGGTGCGTCGATCACATTGGTGGCGTCCCACGTGCCGCCCATGCCGACCTCGACCACCGCGACGTCGACCGCGACGTCGGCGAAATAGGTGAAGGCGGCGGCGATCATGATCTCGAAGTAGCTCGGTGCCTCGGCCAGGAATTCTTCCACCCCGGCGATCTGGGTGAGCACCCGGGCGAGTTCGTCGTCGTCGATCGGTGCCTCGTTCCACACGATGCGCTCGTTGACCTGTTCGAGATGGGGACTCGTGGTCAGACCCGTCGAACGGCCACTCGCATCGAACAGCGACGCAATCATCCGCGCCGTCGATCCCTTCCCGTTGGTCCCGGTGACGTGCACCGCCGGGTATTCGAGTTGGGGTGTACCCAGGAATGCGGTCAGCTCGCGAATGCGGTCGAGGGTGGGCGCCCCCCGTTGCCGACCCGTCGTGAAGCCGACTCCGGTCTCGAGGTTCACATGGCCGTCGAGCCACTCCAAGGCGTCGACGAGGTTCACGATCCGGGCTCGACGAGCGTCGTGGTCACCGCCAGCGCGACGCCCAACTCGGTGGCGACCGAGGCGCTCACTCCCGCGCGCCGCACGTCATCGATCGCGAGGCGCAGCGCAGCGAGCCGCATCTCGGTGTCGGTGACGACGATGCGGTCGACTTCCGCGCGCATCGAGACCTTCGCGTCGGATTTCGCCTTCCGCACCGTGCCGAGCACCTCGGCCGCGACCGCGAACACCAGCGGCGCACCGTCGGGCGCGAGCTCCGCGACGGTCGGCCAGCCCTCGCGGTGGATCGATCCTTCCTGCCACCAGGACCAGACCTCCTCGGTCACATAGACGAGGAACGGCGCAAACAGTCGTTGGAGCACGGAGAGCGCCGCGCTCAATGCGCCCCGCGCCGACGCCGCGCCGTCGTCTTCCGAGCCCGCCGCGTCGCCGTAGGCCCGGTGCTTGACCAGCTCGACGTAGTCGTCGCAGAAACCCCAGAAGAACCGCTCGGCCCGTTCGAGGGCCCGCGCGTAGTCGTAACGCTCGAACGCCGCCGTGCACTCTTCGACGGTGACCGCCAGCGACGTGAGCATGGAACGGTCGATCGGGTCGACGATCGGACCGGCCGGCCCCTCGCCCATGACGCCCAGCACGAACTTGGAAACGTTCAACAGCTTGATCGCGAGCCGCCGGCCGACCTTCATCTGGCCCTCGTCCACCGCGGTGTCGGTGCCCGGACGACCGGAGGCCGCCCAGTACCGGATCGCGTCGGATCCATGCTTCTCGAGCAGTGGCATGGGCGTCACGACGTTGCCCTTGCTCTTCGACATCTTCTTGCGGTCGGGGTCGAGCACCCAGCCGTTGATCGCGGTGTCGCGCCACGGGAGGCTGTCGTGTTCGAAATGGGCACGCACGATCGTGTCGAACAACCACGTGCGGATGATCTCGGGACCCTGCGGTCGCAAATCCATCGGGAATGTGCGCGTGAACAAGTCGTCGTCGTCACCCCAACCCGTGACGATCTGCGGTGTGAGGGATGAGGTCGCCCACGTGTCCATCACGTCCGGGTCGCCGACGAACCCGCCGGGAACGCCGCGTTGGTCGGGCGTGTAACCATCGGGCGCGTCACTCGCCGGGTCGATCGGCAGTACCGCCTCGGTCGGCAGCATCGGCGCGTCCCACACGGGTTCGCCCCCGTCGTCGATCGGATACCAGACCGGGATCGGCACGCCGAAGAAGCGTTGTCGGCTGACGAGCCAGTCGGTATTCAGTCCTTCGACCCACGAGTCGTACCGCTGGCGCATGTGGGCGGGATGCCAATGCAGTTCCTCGCCTCGCGCCAGGAATGTGGCGCGCAGGTCGGCCTCGCGGCCACCGTTGCGGAAATACCACTGACGCGAGCTGACGATCTCGAGCGGCCGGGATCCGCGTTCGTAGAACTTCACCGGGTGCTGGATCGGCTTCGGATCCCCCACCAGTTCGCCGGACTCGGCGAGCAGTTCCACGATCCGTTTCTGCGCCTGCTTCGCGGTCTTCCCCGCCAACTCCGCGTACTGGGCCACGGCGTCCTTGCCAACCTCCTCACCCCAGTCGGGTGGCTCCGCGACCAGACGCCCGTCGCGACCCATCACGTTGCGGAGGGGCAGTCGGAGTTCGCGCCACCACACGACGTCGGTGGTATCACCGAACGTGCAGATCATCGCGATACCAGAACCCTTCTCCGGATCGGCGAGCGGGTGGGCCAGGATCGGTACCGGGACGCCGAAGAGCGGGGTCCGCACCGTCTCGTCGAACCGCGCGCGGTAGCGCTCGTCGTCCGGATGCGCGACCAACGCAACGCAGGCCGGGAGCAACTCGGGGCGGGTGGTCTCGATGAGGACGTCGCCGCCACCATCCACGCCGTGGAACGTGAGCGCGTGGTACGCCGCCGCCATCTCCCGGTCTTCCAACTCCGCTTGAGCCACCGCGGTGCGGTCGTCGACGTCCCACAGTGTGGGCGCCTCGGACGAGTACGCCTCGCCGCGGGCCAGCATCCGAAGGAACGCTCGTTGCGACGCGCGCCGGGACCGTTCGCCGATGGTGGTGTAGGTCATCGACCAATCGACTGAGAGGCCCAGCATCCGCCACAGCTCTTCGAACTTCTTCTCGTCCTCGACGACGAGTTGCTCGCACAGGTCGACGAAACTCTGCCGCGCGATCGGGATCTCGCGGTCGCCGGGCTTCTCCGGCGGCGCGAAGTCGGGGTCGACGGGCAGGCTCGGATCGCAGCGGACCCCGAAGTAGTTCTGCACCCGACGCTCGGTCGCGAGCCCGTTGTCGTCCCAGCCCATCGGGTAGAAGAGTTCGAGTCCGAGCATGCGGCGCTGGCGGGCGATGGTGTCGGTCTGTGCGTATCCGAACACCGAGCCCATGTGCAGCGAACCGCTCACCGTCGGCGGCGGCGTGTCGATCGCGAAGATCTCGCCCCGGGTCTTGGTGCGGTCGAACGCATAGGTGCGGTCCGCTTCCCACTGCGGGCCCCACTTCTGCTCCAACCCGTCGAGCGACGGCTTCTCGGGAACGGACATCGGAGGATCTTACGAAGTAGCCCCGCCTCACTCCCGA
>JBDUBS010000550.1:0-6314 GCA_040003875.1 Acidimicrobiia bacterium
ATCGCGAGCCCCGCGATCGCGCCGAGCGACGGGACGAAGATGGCCAGCGCCAGCGGGACGAGGAATCGGCTGAATGCACTGATCCAACTCACCGGGCTGCCGTCGGCTCGGACCACGCGGATGTGCTGGAATCGCATGCCGAGGGTCTTGCCCGTCAGTGCGGTCACCGGCACGAGAATCGCGAGCAACACCGCGAGGAGCGCCCCGTAGATACCGAACAGCAGGCCCTGGAATTTCTTGCTGATCGTCGTGACCTTGTCGTTCTGTTTGGTGATCTGCTTGTCGAGCGACTTCGACTGCTTCGTCGCCGCGGCCCGCTCCGACTTCGTGAGCTTCGTGTTCCCGGCGCGGTCGTTGGCCTTCGACTTGTCCTTGTCGAGTTGCTTGGCCTCCTTGTTGATCGCGTCGATCCGCTTCGATTCGGCCGGGTACTGGTTCTTGATCACGGCCGGGAGCAGGAGGATCAGCGTCAGGATGTAGATACCGAAGACGATGAGAAAGTCGACGAGGAAGGCCATGCCGCGCTGACGGTTCTCGGCGAACTCCATGCCTGGCGGCAACTCGATCGTCGGCACGAGCGGCGGCCGCGGCGCAGCGCGATCCCTCGGAGCCCGGGCGCCGCGCACTGGCTGCGCGCCGCGACTGGCGCGCGAGGAGGACGCCGCCACCACAACTTCGGCGCCGTCGTCGGCATCACCGAACTCCGCACCGCTCGCGAGGTACTCGTCGTACCGGCCGCGCTGCACCGGGTCCGACAGGATGTTCCAGGCCTTGTTGAGCTTGGCGCGCTGACTTTGGTCGGCGCCGTCGATCCGGTCGCGGTATGCGCCCCGGATCGTGTCCTTGTCGGCGTCGCCGTCGACGCCCAACAGGTCGTAATAGTCGCTCACAGCACTCCTCGGTCGCGGACGACCTCGATCAGTCGGTCGAGTGAGACCCGTTCCTGGGCCATGGTGTCGCGGTCCCGCACCGTCACCGCCTGGTCCTCCAGCGTCTCGAAGTCGATGGTGACGCACAGGGGCGTCCCGACCTCGTCCTGGCGCCGGTACCGCTTCCCAATGGATCCCGCCACGTCCACGTCGATCATGCAGTACTTCCGCAGGTCGGATGCGACCCGATCGGTGACGGCGACGAGATCTTCCTTCTTCGACAGCGGCAAGACCGCCACCTTCGTCGGCGCCAGGCGCGGGTCCAGCTTCAACACCGTGCGGGCCTCGACCTTGCCGTCCGCCGTCGGGGCCGCCTCCTCGTGGTACGCCGCGAGCAAGAACGCGAGCGTCGCGCGGTCGGCACCGGCGGCGGGCTCGATCACGTGGGGAATGTAGTGCGAGTTGGATTCCTGGTCGAAGAACGAGAGGTCCTGACCGGAGAACTTCGAGTGTTGGGTGAGGTCGTAGTCGCCACGGTTCGCGATGCCTTCGAGCTCGCCCCAACCCCACGGGTACATGAACTCGACATCCGACGTTTCCGAGCTGTAGTGCGAGAGCTCGTCGGGATCATGCGGACGCAACCGCAGCTGGTCCTCGGGAATACCGAGGTCGAGATACCACTCGAACCGCGCCTGGCACCAGTACTCGTACCAGCGGGGGGCGTCGGTCGGCGGCACGAAGTACTCCATCTCCATCTGCTCGAACTCGCGGGTGCGGAAGATGAAGTTCCCCGGCGTGATCTCGTTGCGGAAGGTCTTCCCGATCTGCGCGATACCGAACGGCGGCTTCTTACGAGTCGTCGTCTGCACGTTCGCGAAGTTCACGAAGATTCCCTGCGCGGTCTCCGGGCGGAGGTACGCCGCGGCCGCGTCGTCTTCCACCGGACCGACATGGGTCTTGAACATCAGGTTGAAGTTGCGTGCCTCGGTGAAGGTGTCCTTGGCTCCGCAGTTCGGACACGCACCTGACTCCGGCAGTTGGTCGGCCCGGAACCGCTCCTTGCAGTTCTTGCAGTCGACGAGCGGATCCGTGAACGTGGCCAGGTGGCCGCTGGCCTCCCACACCTTCGGGGCCATGAGGATCGCGGCGTCGAGACCGACGATGTCGTCGCGCTCCTGCACCATCGAGCGCCACCACGCGTCCTTCACGTTGCGCTTGAGGAGAACACCGAGCGGCCCGTAGTCCCACGTGGAACGGAACCCGCCGTAGATCTCACTCGACGGGAACACGAGCCCCCGGCGCTTCGCGAGATTGACGACGCGATCCATCAAGTCAGATTTGGCCATGAGGGCGTCAGGCTAGGTGAAACACCCTGCGAATCCGGCGTCAGAGCAGGGAGGCGCTGCGGATCCGGCGTTCGGAGTGATGCTCGAGCGCGGCGATTCCCAACCGTTCGATCTCGTGCAGGTGGCGGCGTTCCGGTGGGTCGTCCATCGCCCGTCGGAGTTCACCGCCCACCAGTCGGCCCAGGAACTCGAGCGCCTCCGGCGCGACCCGCCGGCCACCGAGCCGGCCACACGTCACGCACAGGACCCCACCGTCGCCCAGGTCGAAGGCGGGAAACGGGCCCGACTCGTCGCCGCACCGGACACAACCGTCGAGGTGCGGGTGGTAGCCCTCCAGCGACAAGAGTTTCCAGAAGAAACCCGGCGTGACCACGGGCGACGGAGTCTCGTCGAGGGTGCGCAGGGCCCCGGTCAACATCCGGTACAGCGCGGGCGCCGGTTCCCGCTCCTGGGCCACCTGGTCGACCGCTTCGAGCATCGACACCGCATGGGTGAGCGTCGTGTAGTTCTCGCGCAGGACGCGATGCGCCTCGATCGTCTCGACCTGGGTCACGACGTCGAGTTCACGGCCCCGGTAACACTGCAACGCCACATGGCTCGTCTGCTCGAGTCGGGCGCCGAACCGGCTCCCGCTCTTGCGCACACCCTTGGCGACGGCCCGCACCTTGCCGTTGCCCTGGGTCATGAAGCTGACGATCCGGTCGGCCTCGCCCAGCTTGATGGTGCGCAACACGACTCCCTGGTCGCGATACAAGCCGGGCATGTCAGTCGGCGGTCCAGAGCGGAGCCGGCACATCGTGGACGCGCACCGTTCGGCCGTGCAGACCGACCTCGCGGAACTGGTACAGGATCGCGGCGGTCGGTGGGTTGATCCACTCGCCGCCCACCGGCATGCGCAGCACGTCGCCGTCGACACCGTCGACCGTGACCCAACGCGGGGCCTGGGGGTGGTCGAGTTCGGAGATCGACATCACCCACGCCGCGTGGACTTCCTCGGGGTGCGGAATCAGTTCGACCGCCCCTGCGGCCCACAACACGACCGGGGTGATGACCGTTCCGGTGCGGGTCGGCATGTCGTCCAGCAAACCGACGACCGCGGTCTCCGGCAGGTCGACGCCCAACTCCTCGTCGAGTTCCCGGCGGGCCGCGTCCTCGACGGACTCACCGGGGTCGATCCGCCCGCCCGGCAACGCGAACTGACCGGCGTTGCTCCGCAGGTTGAGCCCGCGTCGGAGGAACAGGTATCCGGCCCGACTGTCGAGGTCGACGATCGTGATCGCGACGGCGGCACGGGGCCCTTCACCTGCGATCTCGTGCCGCTCGTGTTGCTCGAGGTTCTTCAGGATCCGTCGGCGCAGCGACACCGCGTACTCGTAACTCATGCCGGACCACCAGCCATCAGCTCGACGCCTCCGCAGCCCCACATCGGCGCCATCACCGGTCCTCCGACATCGTCTCGACGCCACCGAAGCGCCGATCCCGGCTCTGATACTCACGGACGGCGTCGTAGAGGTGCTCGGACCGGAAGTCGGGCCACAGCACGTCGGTGAACACGAACTCGGAGTACGCGCTCTCCCAGAGGAGATAGTTCGACACCCGGAACTCGCCCGAGGTCCGCACCATGAGGTCCGGGTCGGGCATGTCGGGCGCGTAGAGATGCCGCGCGATCGTCTTCTCGTCGATGGAGTCGGCTCGCAACCGACGCGCCGCTACTTCCCGAGCGATCGAACGCACCGCGTCGGTGAGTTCGGCCCGACCGCCGTAGTTGAACGCGAAGGTGAGTGTCATACGTCGGTTCTTGGCGGTGAGCGCTTCGGTGTCCTCGATGTGGCGCAGTACCCGCTTGGGCACCCGGCCGCCGCGCCGACCGATGAACCGCACCCGCACGCCCCGCTCGTTGAGGTCGTCGCGCCGACGCAGCAGGAGGCTCTCGTTGAAGCGCATCAGGAAGCGGACCTCGTCGAGCGGCCGGCGCCAGTTCTCGGTCGAGAACGCGTACACCGTCATCCACTTCAGACCGAGGGCGAGACCACCCTCGACCGTGTCGAAGAGCGCTTCCTCCCCCGCCGCATGGCCTTCGGTCCGCTTCATGCCACGAAGTTGGGCCCAGCGTCCGTTGCCGTCCATCACCAGCGCCACATGGCGCGGGACGCGGGACGCATCGATACCGGGGATCACCCGAGCAACCTAGCGGTCGGTCCTCGCCGTCACGTGACGGTGAGGGTTCCCTCCATGCCCTGGGCGCGATGTCCGGAGATGTCGCAATAGAACGTGTACTTGCCCTTCGACAGCTTGATCTTGCCGGAGGCCTTGGATCCACTGCCGCTGACCTCGACCTGGAATCCCGGTTGACCCTCGATGACCAGATCGTGGATGCCGTCGGTGCTCTCGACGTCGAACTGGATGATCCCAGCCGGTGAGGTCACCTTCGCGGGACCGAAGGCGAAGTTCTTCGCCGACAGCTTGATCGTCTTGACGGGAGGGCCGGTCGGCGCCACGTACCCGCCTCCCCCGCTGTCGCTGCTACACGCCGCGAGTCCGGCGATCCCGATCGTCACGACGCATACGTAGGTGGCCAACTTGCGCATGGTTCAGTTCCCCGACTGGTTGTTCGTCTGGGCCGCCGGGTCGACTTCCGACTGGCCGTTCGGTGTGGTCGGCTTGGTCGGGCCGGCGAGCGTGGTCGATGGGGTGCCGGTTCCCGCCAACGGCTTTCCCGTGCCGGGTTTTCCGACCGTGATGGTCGCCTCCATCCCCTGCGCGCGGTGGCCGGGGATCGTGCAATAGATCGTGTACTTCTGACCGTCGACGAAGGTCGCTTTCGACACGCCCTTGCCGGACGGCGCAGCAAGGAGGACGTACGAGAACTGCGGTTCGTCGAATGCGAGCGTGTGCGAACCCTCCTCGCTCACGTAGTCGATCTCGTTGATGCCGGCCGGGACGTCGAAGTTCTTGGCCTGGAAGTGGAAGTCCGAGGCCTGGACCTCCAGCTTGTTGATCGCAGGGCCCGGGGGCTCCGCGGACTTCACTTCCTTGTTCTCGGCCGAGCCGAGGACGATCGAGCCCGACAGCAACACCAACGCCGCGATGCCGCAGACGGCGAGGACGAGCGAGGACGTCCGCAGGTTCGGGCTGGCCGCGATGACCGTCGCTCCGACGAGGATGCTGAGGGTCACGATGATCGCCGCGACCACAGCCGGGGTGCTGTCGCCCTGCGACGCCGCGAGGAAGATCCGCGACAGGTTGATGGCGAACAGCGCCACCGCGAGGATCGCACCAACCGGGAGCAGGAACGGCAGGAGGATGCGGTCCTTGCGCAACTCGGCCCGCTTCTGGGTCTCGGTCAGTTCGGGCACTGCCAGTGCACCGGGACGTTCCGCGACTGCGACCGCAGTTCCCGCGCCCGACTCCGACTCCGGCTCTGCGGTCGGTTCGATCTCGGTGTCGTCGCTCATGCCGTGATCTCCAGCGTCGTCGTCGTCATGCCTTCACCTCGGTGAGCCGTGGCAGCTCGTCGAACCCGGGGGGCCGGCGACGAGGTGCCGTGTCTTCAGTTGCCACCCAGCGGAAGAAGATCACCGCGATGAGTGTCATCAAGAGCAGTCCCGCCCCGATCTTCATGATCAGACCGGCGATCAGTTGGTCTTCCAGTGCCGAGAGTCCCCAGAGCTTCGGGAGGACCTCGTACCGACGATACAAGGGGTGTTCCCCAAAAGTGAGAAACGAGGCGGGGACCGTCGGCACGATCGTCTGCAGGAACAGGAACACCATCCGGCTGATCGGAGCAAGGCGCGGGATCTCCGGCAGCGGCGAGAGGATCGGCATCCAGATCAGGAACGCGGAGAGCAACAGGACGGAGTGCGCCAGGAAATGGACCACCGCAGACCGCAGCGTCAGGTCGACGAACGCCGGCCAGTGCGTGAGCACGATGACCACGTTGAAGGTCACGATGGCGGGGACGAACCGCGACATCGTCCGCACGGTCGAGAACAGCCAGCGGGGCCGCAACAGCCATCGCGCGAGCCAGGCCGGCGTGCCGAGTAGGAGGAGTGGCGCGGCGACCATCGTGAACAGCAGGTGATGCACCATGTGGACGCTG
>JBDUBS010000473.1:0-1905 GCA_040003875.1 Acidimicrobiia bacterium
GGACGAACGCGAGCGTGACGCCGACCAGCAGAACGATGCCGAGCACCGCACTCACCGTGAGCGGCAGCATTTGCAGGGCGGGGGAGTTCCACCGCACGGGCCAACGCGGGAGCGGCAAGAGGGCGCGGGCCACCGCCGAGAGACTCAGCCCGACGCGGGCGGGGAACGTGGACGCAAGTGTTTCACCGAATCCCTTGCCGGATCGACTGTCGCCGGGCGGCAGCGCACTCCAGATCGCGAGGAGCCCCGCCGCTGCGGTGACCGCCGCGGCCCACCATTGCGCCGCGCGCGGTCGTCCCCCTCGGGTGAGCTCGACCACGACGATGGTCGCAGCGAGGATCACGCCGATCACGCTGGAGAAGCACATCACCGCGAGGGCAACCGTCCACGACCACGACGCCGGTCGCAGCACCAGTGTCACCACCAGCAGCAACACCGTGAGTGAATACGAGCGGCTGAGGATGCTGTACTCGAACCCCACGAAGTAGCCGAAGCAGACCGCGATCCGAACCCCGAGTGTCCACGGCGCGCGCCAGAGGATCAGCGCGCCGGTCGTGGTCGCGATCAGCCACGTGAGCACCTGCATCGCCCGGACGTCGGTGCTGACGCGCGTGAGCCCGAACAGGAGCAGGTGCCACAGCGGTGGATGACCCTCGTAGGCCAAGTTGTGAAAGAGGTCCGTCAGCGATCTGCTCGACCGCGCGATGGCCCACGCCTGGGTCTCGTCGAACCACATCGAGTGTTGATGCAGTCCCACCCCGACCGCGACCGAGAACACCAGCAACGCACCGACTTCGGACGCGCGGGGCTTCGGCACGGTCGCAGGATCGCAGACCGGTACGCCTCTGCGCTACCCATGGGCGGCGTCACGCCACGCTCGGCTCGCCTACCGTTACCGGCCGTCCCACCCGACCCAGGATGTGTGTGTGACCGCCGACCACTCCCAGCGGACCGATGAACCGCTCGACGGGTCGGCCGACGGTGTCCGCGCGGGATTCGTCGGCGGTGTGCTCGCGCTGGCGGTGTTCGTCGCGATGCTCTTCGGCGGTCACGCCTCGTTACTGCAACGGCCACCCGCGGCCGCCGACTTCTTCGACGTGCAGGCGCACAGCTTGCTGGCCGGGCACTGGGACGTTCCGCGTGATGTGCTCAACATCGAAGGCTTCGTCGTCCACGGCAAGGTCTACGAGTATTTCGGTCCGGTTCCCGCACTGTTGCGTATCCCGATCGCGACGTTCACCGACCGCTTCGACGGGCGGCTCGGACAGATCTCGTTGATCATCGCGTTCACGCTTGCGCTCGCCTTTTCCTTCCGCCTCCTCCGCCGGATCCGACCGCTGGTACGCGGGACCGAAGCCGTGAACCGTAGTGAGCAATGGGTCAGCGGACTCTTCGTCTTCGTCGTCGGTGCGGGTTCGGTGTTCACGTTTCTCGCGAGCCGTTCGTGGGCTTATCACGAGGCCGAGCTGTGGGGTGCCGCGCTTGCGCTCGGCGCCTTCGAGTTCGTCCTCGCGTACGCCGTCGAACCCACTCGCCGCCACCTGGTGCTTGCGTCCGCGCTCACCATCGCGGCGCTGCTTGCACGCGGGTCGGTCGGCGCAGGGCCGCTCGTCGCGCTTGGCCTAGTGGTCGTCGCCGGTTGGTGGCGCCGCACCCGACGCCTTGCCGGTCTCGGTGAGCGCACACCGTCGACCCCGGGGACCACGGCGATGCTCGTCGCGCTCGCCATCCCGGTGGCTCTCTACGCCTACGTGAACCACACGAAGTTCGGAACGTTCTTTTCACTACCGTTCAACGCACAGGTCTCGAACAAGCTCTTCGAGGGCAACCGGTACGTGCTCGAGGCGAACCACGGGTCGATGTTCAACCCGCACCTGATCCCCACCGACGCATTGCAATACCTCG
>JBDUBS010000624.1:0-1904 GCA_040003875.1 Acidimicrobiia bacterium
CCGCTCGTCGGCCCGACTCGTGAACGCACCGGCGGTGCGAGCGTCCGCCGCGCTCGACCACGACCTCGCGACGGCGTGGGTGACGCCGTTCCGTACTGCGGTCGGGTCGCGGTTGGACGTCGGGTTCGGCGCGTCCCGGACCCTGGATCGGCTGGACCTCGCGTTGGTGGCCGACGGTCGGCACTCGGTACCGACCGAGCTGCGACTCACGACGAGCGCCGGGGAGACGCGTACCGTCGCGCTCGCGGTCCCACCCGACACCAAGGTGGCGAACGCCACCGTGCCGGTGACCGCTCGGTTCGCGCCGATCACGACCGACGCGCTCACCGTCCGCATCACCAAGGTCCGACCCGTCCTCACCAAGGAGTACGACTGCGGCTGCGACGTGCAGACCCCGGCCGCGATCGCCGAGCTCGGTGTCCCGAACCTCGCGGCGGTGGTCCCGCCGGCACAGATGCCCTCGGCGTGCCGGACCGATCTGCTTTTTGTCGACGGCAAACCGCTCTCGTTGCGGCTGGTCGGGACGACTGCGTCGGCCGTGGCGCTCCAGCCACTCGCGTTCGCTCCGTGTCCCGACAGCAGGGGGAGGGTCCCGGGGCCGCGCGCTCGGGTCTCGGACTCGCTCGGCGCCGGCGAGCACGAGGTGACCACCCCGACCGGGGCCGCAACGGGCCTGGTGGTGGACCGGTTGGTGTGGTCGAGCGGACGTGGGAGCGGCCCGGCGCAGAATCTCACCACCGCCGGGACCGTGACCGCCACCCCGACCCGTCCCGGCCCCGCCGTGCGCGTGGTCCGCAACGGTCGCGCCGCGATGACCGCCGACGTCACCGGCGCGGCGCAGCCGTTCTGGTTGATGCTCGGGCAGAGCGAGAACGCGGGATGGCACGCCACGGTCGACGGTCATGACCTCGGTCCCTCCCAACTCGTGGACGGGTACGCGAACGGCTGGCTGGTCACGCCGCGCCAGCCCGATCTGACGGTGGAGCTGGAGTGGGTGCCCCAACGCACGGTCCAACGGTCGATCGCCTTGTCGGTCGTCGCCGTGATGATGTGCCTCGGTATCGTGATCGTGTCCTACGGCTCACGCCGGCGCACGCGGTACGACGTGGCCGTGAGCCCTGCGCCGGTCGCGATTGTGTGGCCGTGGAACGACCTCGCCGGGCGGTCGGGTGTGATAGCCACCGTCGCCGCCGCGGTTGCCGTCGGTGTGGGTGGCGCCATCGTGGTGAGGCCTGTCGTCGGGCTCGGTCTTGCGGCCGCAGTGGTCGCGGCACTCTGGTGGCGACCGGCGCGAATCGCGCTGCGGCTCGCGCCGGCGATCGCCATCGCCGCCGCGGGCGGATACGTGGCGTTCCGCCAAGCTCGGCACCACTTGCCACCGATCTTCGAGTGGCCGACGTTCTTCGGGCGGATCCGCACCATCGGATGGTTGGCCGTCGCCACCCTGGCCGCGAGCGCAGTTGTCGAACTCGTCGCGAGCCGGCGTCGGGTGGAGTGACGTCAGTCGGGCGCCACCTTGCGGTCCGAACGCGTGGCGATCGCCACGGCCACTGCGAAGAACGCGAGGGCCAGCCAGGCGAGTTCCGGACGATGCGCCAGTCGGCTCGCCATCAGGAGCGCGGCGGCGACGAGTCCGAGTGCGGGCACCAGTCGGGGCACGACCGCGAGGACGAGCATCGCGAGCGCGGCGAGCACGGCGTAACTCAACCGCGATGTGAACGTCGTGATCGCGAACACCGTGGCCGTCGCGAAGAGCGTGGGGACCAGCGGCCGGCGCACGAACTCGCCGAAGCCCAGCCGCTGCGGGCCCACGGCGGGCGCCTCGGCGCCGGCATCGAGTTCGGATCCTGCGGGATCGACCGCTGATCGACGGCGTCGCGTGACGAGGATGATCAGCCCGCAGA
>JBDUBS010000129.1:0-1904 GCA_040003875.1 Acidimicrobiia bacterium
TGCCATCCAGCGCCCGCCCGGTATGACGACTTCGCCGCCGCGGGCCGTCGGTGGTACGACCGTGAGAGGATGCACGTCGTGCAAGCACTGACCGTACGGCCCGGCCACGCCGGTTCGGCCGCCATCACCGACATCGCCGAACCACCCGACGCCGACGGATCGATGCTCGTCGAGACCCTTGCGGTCGGGATCTGCGGCACCGACCGCGAGATCTGCGACGGCGCGTATGGCTCCGCACCCGCCGGCGAGGACCGGCTGGTGCTGGGCCACGAATCACTCGGCCGAGTCCTCCAAGCTCCCGATGGAGGCGGCTTCGCAGTCGGTGACCTCGTCGTCGGCATCGTCCGTCGGCCCGACCCGGTGCCGTGTCCCAACTGCGCCATCGGCGAGTGGGTACATGTGCCGCAACGGTCGCTACACCGAACGGGGAATCAAGGACCGCCACGGCTATGCCTCCGAGCGATATCGGATCGATCCCCAGTTCGCGGTGCCGCTCGCCCCCACGCTCGGAGACCTCGGGGTACTCGTCGAACCGGCCAGCGTCGTCGCCAAGGCATGGGATCACATCGAACGCATCGGTGCCCGATCCGCGGCATGGACCCCCCGGCGTGTTCTCGTCACCGGAGCCGGCCCGATCGGGCTGCTCGCCGCGCTCCTCGGCACCCAGAAAGGCTACGACGTGCACGTCGCAGACCGGGTCACCGACGGCCCGAAACCCGGACTCGTGGTCGACCTTGACGCCCAGTACCACACCGACGCGGTCGAGTCGCTCGCCGCGAGCGCCGACATCGTGATCGAGTGCACCGGCGCCGCCCAAGTCGTCATCGACACGCTCACCAACACCGCCGCCGACTCGATCGCCTGCCTCACCGGCGTTTCCTCAGGGAGTCGAGCGTTGCCGTTCCACGCCGGCGACGTCAACCGGGAGATGGTGCTCGGGAATGCGGTCGTGTTCGGCTCAGTCAACGCCAACCGGCGCCACTACGTCGCCGCGACTCAAGCGCTGATGTCCGCCGATCCGACCTGGTTGGCCCGGCTCATCACTCGGCGAGTTCCACTCGCCTCCTTCGCCGACGCGCTCGAGGTCCGGAGCGGCGACGTGAAGACGGTGATCACCGTCGCCCGCTGAGCGTGCGCGGTCAGTCAAGCGCGACGTCGTCCCACAGTCGGATGCCGCCCAGCAGCCCTCCCCGGTTGCCGACCAGGCGCACTTTCGAGGCCAGCGCCGGGAGCTTGCTGGCCAGCTTCGACTCGTCGACCCGCTTCGCGTTACCGCCTCCGACGAGGATCAGGTCGGGCACCACGAGCGCGTCGAGCGCGACCAGCGCCTTGCGGACGCGGCGGTTCCAATGCTTCGTGCCGAGCTTCTTGCGAGCCCGGTCACCGACGTAGTCGTTGTAGCTGCCCCGCTTGATCGCCGGATGGTGCGCCAACTCGAGGTGCAAGGCCAGTTTCCCGTCTCGGAACACCGCCGACCCGAGACCGGTGCCGAGCGTCAACACCAGCTCGAGGCCGTCGCCCGTGATCACCCCGGCACCCTGGACGTCGGCGTCGTTCGCAACCCGTACCGGCGCGTCGAAGCGCTCCGTGAGCGCAGCCGCCAGGTCGAAATTGTCCCACCGCTCCGCCAGGTCGGCGTCGACCTTTGTGCCCGGTCCGTGCTTGGTGACGAAGTGGGGGGCGGTCATCACGCGGCCACCTCTGATCACGCCGGGGAAGCCCACCGAGACCCGCTCGTAGTCCGGGAGCGGCTCGACGAGTACAGCCAGATCGGCGACCAGCTTGTCGGGCGGACACGGATAGGTCGTGACGACACGCACGCGTTCATGCACCGGTTCACCGGCCGCGTCGAGCACCGTGGCCTTGAGGCCCGACCCGCCGACGTCGATCACCAACGTGCACAA
>JBDUBS010000225.1:0-1896 GCA_040003875.1 Acidimicrobiia bacterium
GTTCGCGCAGCGAGACATGGCG
Source organism: Acidimicrobiia bacterium (assembly GCA_040003875.1). Lineage (GTDB taxonomy): Bacteria > Actinomycetota > Acidimicrobiia > IMCC26256 > JAENVU01 > JAENVU01. The sequence continues at coordinate 23 of JBDUBS010000225.1, forward strand.
CAATCCTGGCGCAGGGCGAGCGCCGCACCAGGGACCACCACGTAGCCTGCGCGCATGACTGTTACCGCCCCCGATCCCGCCGATCTCGCCGCCGCCGATGTGGCCTGGAATCTCGAACCGCTCCTCGGCGACGGCGATGTGGACTCCCACCTCGCCGCCGCCACTGCGTTGGTTGGGGAGATCGAAGCCGCTCGCGGCACCATCGCCGCGCTCGACGCCGCCGGCCTGGCGACGTTGATGGGCCGGGTTGCCGAACTCCAGGACCACCTCGGCCGGGCCGGTTCCTACGCCGGGCTGCGGTTCACGGTCGACACCACCGACGCGGAGCGCGGCGCGCTGATGCAAAGGGTGGACGAGGAGTCGACGGCGATCGCGACCCGGGTGATCTTCTTCGAGTTGGAGTGGGCGGCGGTCCCCGACGACGTCGCCGAGGCTCTCCTGGCCGACGAGCGGTTGGCGTTCTGTGCACACTCGCTCCGTTCGGCGCGGCGTTACCGGCCACACCTCCTGTCCGAACCGGAGGAGAAGATCCTCGTGGAGAAGGACATCACGGGCGCGGGTGCGTGGTCCCGATTGTTCAGCGAGCTGACCTCGGCGATCACCCTCGAACTCGACGGCGAGACCGTTGCGCTCGAACAGGGCTTGTCGCGCCTGTCGTCGCCCGACCGCGCCGAGCTGGCCGCGGCTGCGGCTGCCGTCACCGAGGGTCTCGACCCAGGACTCCGCACGCGTGCCTTCGTGTTCAACACGCTGCTCGCCGACAAGGCGTCGACCGACCGACTCCGGTCGCACGACAGTTGGATCGCGAGCCGTAATCTCGCCAACGAGGCGAGCGACGTATCTGTGCAGGCACTGGTCGACGCGGTCGTGAGCCGGTACGACATCCCGCAGCGCTGGTACGCGCTCAAGGCGCAGCTCCTCGGGGTGGACCGGCTCGCCGACTACGACCGCAACGCGAGTGTCGCCGACGCCGAGGCCGAGTTCGGGTGGAACGAAGCGCGCGAGTTGGTGCTCGACGCGTACGCGTCGTTCTCGCCCCAGCTCGCGGACGTCGCCCACCGCTTCTTCGACGAATCGTGGATCGATGCGCCGATTCGCAACGGCAAGCGACCCGGCGCGTTCTGCGCGTACACGGTGCCGTCGCACCACCCATACCTGTTGCTCAACTGGACGTCGAGCCGCCGTGACGTGCTCACCCTCGCCCACGAGATGGGGCACGGGCTCCACGCGTACCTGGCGCGAGAGCAAGGGGTCTTCCACCAGACCACCCCACTCACGCTGGCGGAGACCGCGTCGGTCTTCGGCGAGACGGTCACGTTCGGGCGGCTCATGAACGAGACCACCGAACCCAACGCGCGCCTCGCGTTGATCGCGGAGAGTCTCGAGGGTCAGATCGCCACCGTGTTCCGCCAGATCGCGATGAACCGGTTCGAGGACCAGGTGCACTCACACCGCCGGGATGTCGGCGAGTTGAGTACCGACGACTTCGCTCGGCACTGGACCGAGACCCAGACCGCGATGCTCGGCGACGCGGTCGAGATCACCGAGGGGTACCACACGTGGTGGTCATACATTCCCCACTTCATCGGCACCCCGGGCTACGTCTACGCCTACGCGTACGGGCAGCTGCTCGCGCTCTCGGTCTACAAGCGGTACGAGGAGGGCGGCGCCGATTTCGTGCCCGCCTACCTCGAGTTGCTGGCGGCCGGAGGTTCGAAGTCGCCTGAGGAGCTCGGTCACATCGTCGACTGCGATCTCGCCGATCCCGAGTTCTGGGTCGGCGGTCTCGCGATCGTCGAACAACAACTCGAAGCGGCGGAGCGAGCGGCGGTGGACGCGGGACGCGTCGGGTGATGCGCCGCCGGGCCCGAGCG
>JBDUBS010000437.1:0-1894 GCA_040003875.1 Acidimicrobiia bacterium
GTGGAGGGAGACACGGTCGCGGCCGTGATCGCCATGCTCGACCGGTCCGTGCCGGGCGTCCGTGACCGACTGCTCGAATCCGGACCGCGGCTGCGGCCGCATATCAACGTCTTCGTCGATGGCTCGCCGGCCGAACTCAGCACCCCGGTCGCATCCGGCGCGGTCGTCCATATCCTGCCGGCGGTAAGCGGCGGGTAAGTCGGCGATGCGTGCCGGTGCAGGGCGCCGGATCATGATCCTGGGCATGTCGAAGCGTCAGATCCAGCAGGCCGATCGTCGACGTGGCAAGCACGGGATTCGTGCGCATCTGGTTCGTGGTGGCGCACCGCAGAGGGACGGCACGGTCCGCGTGCAGACCTTGTTGAACCAGATCGATCGGCACGGCCTCGCGTGGGACGACGTGGCGGATGAGATCCTGCCGATCTTCGAGCGGGCACGTCCCTCGAGCTACGACGTGGAGCAGCCCGCGCGAGCCGTCGTGCCTCCCGGCGTCACGGTCGGCTTCGGGATCGACCTCGGACTGGCATTCGCACGTGTCGCCGACGTCCATCTCGACCGCTGGCCCGTCGGTCTCGCAGGGTTGACCGATCGCGCGCTTCGGAACCTGCGGCGTCGCGCGCGGCGCGCCCGCGAGTACGACCTCGTCGCTGAACCCATCGGTGGCGTGCCGACCCTCGCCTTCCAGTCGCGCGACGGCTGGGCATCGACGACCGTCCTCGTCCCGGAGGCGATGGATCGCCTATTCGGTCCCGGACCGGCGTTCTTCATCGCGCCGTCGCGCGATCTGCTCGTGGGGCTGCCGATCGATGTGGACCTGGGGTTCGCGACGTGGCTCGCGCAGGAATTCGAGGCAGGAGACCCGAACGCGCTCCGACTCGAGGGCTTTGAGTGGCGCGACGGGTCGATCCGCTGCCGGCCGCTCCAGCGGGACGCCGTGGCAGTCTGAGCGTCAGGCGCGCGGCCCGAGGGTGGATGCGAACGGGTCGAACGCCTCGGTCCGTTCGGTCACGACCTCGCGCACGGCGGACCGGGCGCGAGTCCCGCCCGGCGGGTCGCCGGCGACCGTGCGCCAGCCCTTCTCCGCCAGCCCCTCAAGGGTCCGATGAGCCGCTGCGATCATCCCCGTGGCATGCTCGAGTGCGACGCCGGTGAGGTCCCCCGGGACTGTCGCGCCCGCGGCATCGGCCGAGACGACCGACGCGGTCCGGGCGGATCGTGCGGCCGCGATCACGTCGTTCGGCGTGAATTCCGTCGACCGCATGACCAGGGCGATATCGCCGGCGTGGACCGCCGCGGCGGCCTGCACATACGGCCACAGGATGGATGGCTCCGTGCCGGTCGGTGGTTCCACGAATCCAAGCGGATGATCGGGGAAGAGCGCCCGCCGGACCGCAACCTCGGCGATCGCCCGGGACCCGGGTGCGGGCTCGTCAGTCAGCCACGGCGGCAGCGCCCCGATGACGATCTGGTCGGCCCCCAGGCCGTCGCCGAGTGCCATCGTCACGCCGAGCAGCTGGAGCGCCAGCGCCCGGCCCGCCCTGGTGGCTGGGTCGGAGGGAACGCCGGCGGAGAGGTCGGGCGCCACGACGAGAGGCCCCGGTCCGACCAGGATCGTCGTCCCGGCCCGTTTGGCCAAGCGGTGCGCGAAGGCGTGGTCGGCCAGCGACCGATCCGGTTCGACCCCATCCGAGACGATCTCGGCCATCGCGTCGGAGGTGATCACGTCGATCCGCTCGAAGGCGGCGACCACCGCGCCCTCGGGCGCACTGAGCGCGGGGGCGACCGTGGCGAGCCGGACGTCAGCGCCGCGTTCCGCAGCCGCCCGATCCACCGATCGCCGGACACGGGCGATCGCGCGCTGGCTCCCCGTGGGCGCGGGCTCGTCACGTTGGCG
>JBDUBS010000402.1:0-1893 GCA_040003875.1 Acidimicrobiia bacterium
ATGGCCGCGACCGGCCTGCTCTACCTCGCGATCCTCACCGCGTTCGGCACCGATCTCGTCGCGCGCGCGCTGCTGGCGCCGTGAGGCCAAAGCCTCTGAGCCGTCAGCGCGGAGTGGGTCCGAGGTCGACGAGCCACGCGTTCCCGAGATGGCGGGCGTGGGCCCCGGCCGGGAGCCGGGCGACGATCGCCCGCGCCTCGGCGGGTGTGTACTGCGCGTATCCCGCGTACGGGCCGACGTGGAGGATCAGGTAGCGCACCCCGAGGCGGTGGGCCGCCGTGACGGCGGCCGCCTCGGGAAAGGTGTTGAAGATCTCGCGCCGGCGCGGGTAGTCGGTGGGCCAACTGCCCGAGTAGCCGTTGATGCGCGGATGCAGGTCGAGAGTCGAATAGAGCATGCGCGGCGCCTCGACGCGCGCCCACGCGGCACCGTCGATCGGATCCTGGATCGGCAACTCGGCGACGGCACCACTCGGCCGACCCTCGAGGGCGCGGTAGGTCGCGAGGGTGGCGGCGTCGTCGGACAACGTCACCCGATGGAGTGGTGCGGCGAGTTCGAGGAGCAGGAAGCCGGTGAGCGCGATGGCGATCACCGTGCCGGTGCGGCCCCGGAGTTGGCGGACGACCACGGTGATCCCGAACGCGGCGAGCACCGCGAGGGCGAGGAGGCCGGGCACCGCCAGGCGCGCGGAGACCCGGATCCCGGCGAACCCGGGCACGTTGTCGTGGAACCACGCGAACGGCATGCGATGCCCGTGCACCTCGGGTCCGAGGCTCAGGACGACGGCGGCCGCACCGGCGAACAGGAGGAGCCAGAGTTCCCGGCGTCGACTCGGCGTGACGATTTCGCGCAACCGGCTCCGGCGGTTCGCGGTCGCCAGGATGAGCGCGCCGAGACCGATGAGGCCCACGACGTCGGTGCTGAACCCGGGGAAGAAGGAGTGTTCGCCACGGTCGACGCTCCGGTTGGCCCAGGAATCGATACCGGGATAGAGGATGCTGCCGACCGGCACGATGGCGATGTCTCGCGGCTGGAGTCCCCACTCGGGGACCAGCGGTCGTTCCTGGCCGAGGTCGAGATACGGGATCACGAAGGGGATCGCGGTCGCGCTGAACACCGCGACGAGCACGAGCCCGCTCCAGAACTTCGGCCCGGGCTTTCCGCGTTGCGTGATGAGGAAACCGACCAGAACGACGGCGACACACACCATCCAGACCGCGCTGTAGTAGAGCGCGCCGAGAAAGAAAGACGCGTTGACCAGACCGAACCAGATCGCGTCGGTCGCGCGGCGGCGCTCCAACCACCGGAACGCGAGCAGGAAGCCAAGGGGGAACTGGCCGAGCAGCAGCAGCTGGAGGTGGCCCTGATGCATGAAGGTGAAACTGCCGAACGTGTACGCGACCGCGGCGAAGAGCGACGCGTCCAACCGCCCGGTGATGCGACGCGCGAGGGAGTACGTGGCCGCGAGCGAGACGAACAACATGCCGAACGCGAGGGCGTTGAGCTGCAACGCCCAGCTCGCGCCGATCCCCCGCAGGATCGAGAAGGGAGCGAGCAGGACGAGCATGTTGTCCGTGTACGCGATGGTGAGATCGTGGCGCCAGAAGATGTTGCCGTCGAAGAGGTGCGCCGGACTGGAGAACAGCGCATGTCGGGTCCAGTTCCAGCCCCAGCCGTAGAGCACGGGGTCGCCGAGGTCCGGGACCTTGGTGGTCAAGGTGTGCCACGACGGGCGCAGCATCAGCAGCAGCAGCGCGACGAACGTGAGCGCCAGCAGCACCCGGCGGCGGACGGGGTGAGCCTCCGATGGCGCCTCGGCCACCGGCACGGTCGGTTCCGCAGATTCGGCCGCGGTCAACGGGGAGGTCATGCCGTCCGGCAGCCTAGGAAGTC
>JBDUBS010000483.1:0-1890 GCA_040003875.1 Acidimicrobiia bacterium
TGTACCAGGACGGCGAGTTCTTCTTCCTCGAGATGAACACCCGGCTTCAGGTCGAGCACTGCGTCACCGAGATGGTCACCCAACTCGACCTGGTCGCGGAGCAGATCCGGGTCGCATCCGGCGAGCCGCTCTCATTCGGCCAGGACGACATCGTCCGGCGCGGCCACTCGATCGAGATCCGGATCAACGCCGAGAACTCCGCCAAGGGGTTCCTGCCGTCGCCCGGCACGCTGTCGGTCCTCGACATCCCTTCGGGTCCGGGCGTGCGGTGGGATGGCGGCTACGAAGCCGGCGACACCATCTCGCAGTACTACGACAACCTCGTGGGCAAGCTCGTCGTCTGGGCCCCCGACCGCGACCGCGCCCGCCACCGCATGCTGCGGGCGATCGGTGAGCTGCACGTCGAAGGCATCCACACCACGGTGCCCGCGGCCGAACTCGTCCTCGCGCACCCCGACTTCGCGACCGGCACCCACTCCACCCGATGGTTGGAGGAAGAGGTCGACCTGAGCGGACTGGTGTCGGACGCCGGCACGTCGGGCACCGCGCCCGAGGCGCCCACCGCACAGACGATGACGGTCGAGGTGAACGGCCGGAAGTTCGCAGTGAAGGCACTCCTGCCCGAAGGTTTCGTCGGCGCCGCACCAGCCGGGTCCGGTGGTTCCCGCAAAGCACCGAAGCCGAAGGCGGCATCGTCCTCCGGCGGAGGCGGCAACGGCACCATCACCGCGCCGATGCAGGGAACCATCGTCAAGGTCACCGTCGAGGTGGGCGATGCGGTCGAATCCGGCCAGTCGGTCCTCGTGCTCGAGGCCATGAAGATGGAGAACCACATCAACGTCGAGCAGGGCGGAACGGTCAAGGAGATCCGCGTCGCCGGGGGCGACACCGTGAGCGCGGGCGACGTCCTCATGGTCATCGAGTAACTCCCTCTTGCGGGAGCGGTGACCGTTCTAGCTTCTCGACCCATGAGCACACCGTTGGTCTGGGTCGACGCGTTCACCGACGTCGCGTTCCGCGGGAACCCAGCAGGGGTCTGCGTGCTCGACGCCGCGGCCGATCCGGGATGGATGCAGTCGGTCGCGTTCGAGCTGAACATCTCCGAGACCGCGTTCCTCGTCGCCCGCGCCGACGGTGCCTACGACCTGCGCTGGTTCACCCCGACGCGCGAGATCGAGTTGTGCGGGCACGCCACGCTCGCGTCCGCCCACGTCCTGTTCACATCGGGCGCAGCCGACACATCCGTTTCGTTCCACACGATGTCGGGCGTGCTCACCTGCACCCGAGCCGGGGCCCGCATCGAGATGGACTTTCCCGCGGCGGCAACGGTGCCGTGCGCCACACCGGACGGTTTGTTGGCGGCGCTCGGACTCACGGGTGCCCTCGCAGTCTCCGAATCCGCCAACCGCTGGCTGGTGGTCGAGGTCGAGTCGGCCGCCGAAGTGCGTGAGCTGCGCCCCGACTTCGCGCGGCTCGCCGGGATCGGGAGCGGCGCCGCGATCGTGACCGCACGTTCCGATGTCGCCGACGCGCACATCGTCTCGCGGGTCTTCGTGCCCGGCGCCGGCATCGACGAGGATCCCGTCACCGGGAGCGCGCACTGCACCCTCGTGCCGTACTGGGCCACAAAGCTCGACCGCACCGACCTCGTCGCCCACCAGGCGTCACCGCGTGGGGGCACGCTCCACTGCCGCCTTGCCGGTGACCGCGTGTTCCTGGCGGGTGCGGCGGTCACCGTCCTGCGCGCCGATCTCGAGGTGTGATCGCTTCGTCGCCATCTGTTCAATGGACGGATTCCCTGCGTACAGAGGGAATCCGTCCATCGAACGGTCGTCGCTATCCGTCGCCGCCTGGATCCGGGACGACCTCCGCCGCCGGGGGACGCTCGAT
>JBDUBS010000623.1:0-1889 GCA_040003875.1 Acidimicrobiia bacterium
CGCGCTGATCATCGGAAGGTAGGTTCCCAGCCGCGACGCGGCGTACGGTGGCACCTTCTCGCTGGGCACGGGCGCCGGTGCGGTCAAAGGCGGAGCCGGGCGATCGAGGTGTGCGCGATCCAGTGCGCGTTCGTCCGCGAAAAGTCCGCGAGAAGTTGAAAGACGCGCGACCACAACACCCCGAACGCCCCCACTTTTGGTCTCCAGGGGCGGGTTTGGACCCATGCACAGACCAAAAGTCGCGGCGGGGGAGCGATGGAGGCAGGACGCGAAGAGAGCCGCGACCCAAAGGGTCGCGGCTCCCTTCGTGGGTGCGTCCGGTCAGCAGAGGCCGGCCGGGGTCGACGTCGTACAGCTGTTGTCGTGGAACCGGTTCCCCGAACCGGTGCCGTCGGAGAAGATGTCGACCGGCGTGTTGTGCTTCAGCCGGTTGTCCTCGACCCGGTTGTTGGTCGGCACCGTCCCGCCGAACGGGGTCGTGTCGATCATCACGATCCCACCGGTGGGCAAGGCCGACGGACCGCCCGGAGCGTGGTCCGAGACCCGGTTGTCGTAGACCCGCGTGCCGGTGTCGCCACCGATCGCGATCCCGATGCCCGAGAACGGTGGCGCGTCCTCGCTCGCCGGGCAGGCAAGGTTGTTCTCCTTGACCCGGTTGTCGTACACCTTCACGTTGCCACCGGCACCGGGAGCACCGGTGTCGAGGAGGAAGATCCCGACACAGTTGTCGAAGAACTTGTTGTCGTGGATCTTGCCGCCCATGGAGTCGCGGAACAGGATCCCCTCGGCCCGGTTTCGGTACGAGCGGTTGCCGTCGATCCGGACGTTCGCCTTGGGCGACTCGCCAACGTAGAAGCCGGCGTCACCGTTGTCGTGCGACTTGCTGTCGTGGTAGTGCACCGTCTCCGAGTGGAACGTGAAGATGCCGTAACCACCGTTGCTCGCGAACTCGGCGTCGTGCACGTCGAGATGCTTGGTCGCCACTGCGAACACGCCGTCACCGGAGAAGCCGCGGACTTCGATGCCTTCGAGCGTCACGTCCTCGAGCAGCGAGACCGCGTCGAAGTTTGCGTCCACCTCGCCATGGATGCAGATGCCGGTGGTCACGCCGGGCTGGTTGCACGCAGCGCTGGAGGGTGTCGTCGGCGGCACCAGGACGACGTCCTCGGCCTCCAGGGTCAGCGGCTTGGTGATCTCCAGGTTCTCCGCGTACGTCCCGTCCTTGACCTTGACGGTCGCGCCGGGCGCCGCCGCGTTGATCGCCGCTTGAATCGATTGTCCGGGATGCACGGTGGTGGATGACGCCCCGCTCGCCGTCGCCGGCAGTGTCAGTAGCCCCGCCGACAGCAGCACCGCAGACGCGAATGCACTTCGTAATCTCATGGCTCTCCTCTCGATGCGAGACTCCCCGCCCCGCCGGGGAGAACACTCGCGCACGCCGCGAACAAGGGCAAGGAGGACATGGGGCCATGTTTCTCCGTCAGCCGAGCTTCCACCTCGCCACCGCGGCGTCCCACATCGACGCGGCCTGGGGTCCCGCGACCACGACGGTGTCCGGGCAGTGCGCCAGCCATGACTCGCGCCCCGGGAACGCGCCCGGGCCTCCCCACAGGATCACGTTGCCGTGGCAGGTCACCGGGACGTCGGGCAGCCCGAGGTCCTGGTGGTTCGGCTCCTGGTCGGCGCGGAACACCGAGTTGGTGATGTCGAGCGCGGGGGACTGGTCGACGGTCCATTTGAAGAACCCACCGGTGCCCGGACTCGGGCCCTTGTAGACCGACTCCATCGGCACGAGGTGCAGCAGCGTGGACCGGATGGTCACGGTCGCACCCCGGCCGTCGACGTGAGTGCCGTCGCTCGGTCGCGAGCTGATGCCCACGTAGCAAGAC
>JBDUBS010000322.1:0-6252 GCA_040003875.1 Acidimicrobiia bacterium
CTTCTTGGCTGCCGTCTTCGCCACGACTTGCTTGGAAACCGCTTGCTTCGCCCCGGCCTTCTTCGCGGCTGCGGCCGCCGTCTTGGCGGGTTTCTTCGCTACCGGCTTCTTCGCCGGTGGCGAAGCCTTGGCCGGCCCGGCTTTGCGGGGCCGGGGTGGTGCGGGAACCGGGCCGGTCTCGAACGCGTCCGGACGGGCCGAGGCGGTCGTCTTCTTGGCCGGCGCGGTGGTCTTCGCCGTGCGGGTGGAGGCCCGACCCGGGGCCGGGCGGGTCGACGCCCGGCGCGGACGACTGGTCTTGACGTCGGCCTCGACGGTCTCGGCGCTCGGGGTCCCGGCGATCTTCTCGAACCCGGGCAACGCCAACTCGATCCCGCGGCGAGGCGCGTCGACGGCTTGCACCACGAACATCCGCGTCTCGCCCCGCGTCAGTACGTCGCGCGCTTTCGACGGTCGGGGCTCGCCCATGGCCGCGATCGGGACGTAGCAACGCACGTCACCGACGATGACGAACGCGCCGTGCGAGGAGAACGCGTCGACGATGCCCTCGACCTGCGAGCCGAGGCGGTGGTCGATCACGAACTGGAGGAACGGTGCCGGCTGGTTCACGGCCTCGGGCTCGGAGCTCGGGGTCGTCTCGGTGGACCCGCTGCGACCGCCGCGCCGGCGCCGCCGACCGGTGGTGCTGCTCATCACATCGGCGGTCGCCTCGGCGATGGCGTCACGGACCTGGTCTTCGTCGCGTGCCTCCTTCTTGGCGCGCTGGGTGGTCTTGCGACTCACGATCCCGCGCACCGGCCGCCGCAACGAGAAGATCCACCCCACACCCGGGACCGGCTTGCCGCCGATGAGGCGACCCGGCTCGAACAGCCACGTGTACTCGGCGTGGAACTCCTGAAAGGAGTCGTTCGACACGACGGTCGCGTTGGTGCGGTTGGCGATCTGGAGCAGGAACCCGTCGCCGCGACCGACGGCACCCGCCGGCGGCGACACGACTTCGGTCGCGATCTCCGCCTTGGCGAACGCGGCCCGCTCCGAGGGGTCGATGCGGTGTTCGAAGCTCGCGTCGACCACCACGGTCACGGTCGTCCCGGGGTGCTCGCCGCGGAACGCATCAACCGCCTCGCGGAGCTGGGCCAGGCTCGGCTCGGTCCGGCCCTCGGTGGCGAGGTTCGAGCCGTCGATGACGAAATGGTCCGCCATCATCGAGGACTCCAGGCGTTCGGTCGTGGTGCGGTGTTCACGCTTGCATCTCCAGACGCTCCGCAGCCATGGCGCGGAGCAGCTTGTAATCGGCTTTGCCATTCGGCGCGCGGTGCATCGTGTCGAGCACCACGACGCGCTTGGGCGTCTTATACCCCGCCAGCCCCTCGGACTTGCAGTGGGCGCGCACGGCATTCTCGTCAACGGCCTCGCGGGTGACCACCATGGCCACCACCATCTCGCCGAATCGCGGGTCGGGGAGGCCGAGCACGACGCAGTCGTCGACTGCGACGTGACGGCGGATCACCAGTTCGACCTCTTCGGGGTACACCTTCTCACCGCCGGTGTTGACAGTGGCGGATCCGCGGCCGAGGAGCCGGATGGTGCCATCGGCATCGACGGTCGCGTAGTCGCCCGGAATGGAGTACCGCACGCCGTTGACGGTGCGGAACGTCTCTGCGGTCTTCTCCGGGTCCTTGTAGTAGCCGAGGGGGATCCGGCCACCGACCCCGACCATCCCGACCTCGTCGCTGCCGGGTTCCACCTCGCGGCCGTCGTCGGTGAGGACGCGCACTCGCTCGTTCACCGCGAAGCGGGCCGCCGCGATCTCCTTGTCATCGGCGCGTGCGGCCGAGCGGGACATGAGTCCTTCGGAGGCACCGAGCGAGTCGAGCAACGTGATGGATGGAAGGTGGCCGAGCAGGCCTCGCTTCACCTCGGGACTCCAGGTGACGCCGCTCGACGTGATGGCACGCAGCGACGCGAGGGACCACCGCGCCCGTTCGGCGTCGAGCGCGTCGAGCAACGGCCGGGCGAACGCATCGCCGACGATCGTGAGCACCGCCACCTCGTGACGGTCGATCTCGTCCCAGATCCGCAAGGGATCCAGGCCCATCTCGTCGATGAGCACGACGGTCCCACCGCCCGCCAGCGTCGACAGGGTGATGAACAATCCGGTGCCGTGCATCAACGGGCACGACGGAAGCGTCGTGGCGGCGCGCTTGCCGGCGCGCACGGCGAGGATCGGGTCGGGCGGCTCGGTGCCCGGTCGCCCCATCTGCCAGAGCGCCACGTAGAGGTCGTCGTTGCGCCACATCACACCCTTGGGCATGCCCGTGGTGCCGCCGGTGTACAGGAAGATCAGATCGTCGCCGCTGAGCCGGTGTTCCGACGCGGTCCGCGGGCCGGCGACGGCGGCGTCGTAGTCGGCGCCGAGTTCGAGGACCGAGGGTCGGGGTTCGTCGAGCAGGCCGGCCGCGGTCCTGACGGTGTCGGCGAACCGGGCCTCGGTGACCACGACGCGGGCGTCGGCGTCGTCGAGGAGGTAGTGGGTCTCCTCGACGCCATAGCGGAAGTTGACGTTGACCGGGATCGCACCCAGCTTCAGTGCGGCGTAGAACGTCTCGAGGTACTCGCAGGAGTTCACGAGGTCGATGGCAACTGCGGTGCCCGGCGTCACGCCGACCGACGCGAGGTGAGCCGCGAGCCGAGCCGCTCGGTCCTCGAGATCGCCGTAGGTCCGGATTCGTTCACTGCACACGATCGCGACCCGATCGGGAGCCTCGCGCGCGACCGAGTCCCACACGGTGGCGAAGTTCCATCCGGACATTCGGCGCAGGCTACTGGTGCCCGCCGCCGCGCTGGCCTTCCACAGAGCCGGGGCCGGGGGGTAGTTTCGGTCGATGGGTACCGACTTCGACGAACGCGCCGCCGCGTGGACCGCGCTGGTCCAAACCGGCGACGATCGGCCCGCATCGACCGCGCGAGGGGTGCACCACGCCGCGTTCATCTGTTCCGACGTCGGCCGGACGATCGCGTTCTACCAGGATCTCCTCGGCTTCCCGCTCGTCGAACTGTTCGAGAACCGTGACTATCCGGCGAGCGCGCACCTCTTCTTCGACATCGGCAACGGCAACCTGCTCGCCTTCTTCGACTTCCCGGGCTACGAACACCCGGAGTTCCACGAGACGCTCGGCGGGGTGCAACACCTGGCGATCTCGATGGCGCCGGAGAACTTCGTGACCCTCAAGGCGCGCCTGGTCGAGGACGGGATCGAGTTCCGTGGGCCCGATCTCGGCGTCGAGCACTCGGTCTACCTCCGCGATCCGGACGGCCTCCAGATCGAGATCTGCACCGCCCCCCTCATGGATACCGACTTCGATTAGTCACAAATGGGTGGTTCGGATGGTGGCAATTGCGCAGATTCGTAGCACTGGCTAACCTCCCGGCGGGCGAATAGGGGAGTGGGCAATGCGGTTTCTTCGGGTCCGGCAGGGCGTCGTCGCGACGACGGCAGCGATCTTGATGACGGGAGGGCTGTTCGCGTTCGATGCGGTGCCAGCGGGCGCGGCGTCGATCACGAGTCCGGGTCCCCTCACCCAGGTGGGTGTGGGAACGACCCTGGACTGCTCGGCCAATCACGCCGGGGACACCTCGGGTGAGTTCTACGGGGACACATCGTGCGGCACGTTCCTCAGCGTCGATGGTGCCCTGTACGGACCGTTTCTCGGCACCACGTACACCCCGGTCAGCCAGACGGGACCGACCGGGACCGGCACGAATGCCGACCCGTTCAAGATCGTGACGGTGGTCGATGCCGGCACCTCCGGAATCCGTCTGACCCAGACCGACACGTACACGACCGGTCTGGAATCGTTCCGCACCGACGTCGCGGTTGCCAACAACACGGCCACCGCCAAAGCGGTCCGGCTCTACCGGGCCGCCGACTGCTACCTCCAGAACTCCGACGCCGGATACGGCGCGGCCGATACCGCGAACGGTGCGGTCGCCTGCACCACCGGCACCGAGTCGGGTGCCCGCATCGAGCAATGGTTCCCGATCACGTCGGGGAGCCACTACTACGAGAGCTTCTACAACACCGTCTACTCCCAGATCTCGGCCCAGGCCGCGTTCCCGGACACGTGTGATTGCGCCACGTTGCAGGACAACGGCGCCGGCCTCAGTTGGGACGCGACCATTCCGAGCGACCTGGTCAAGACGTTCTCGTCGTTCATCACGTTCAGCCCGCTCGGCATCATGCCGCTCTCGATGTCGATCACACCTGACGCGGCGAGCGTCCCGTCCGGGGGATCGGCCGGGTACACGATCAGCGTGCAGAACCCGAATGCAACCGCGGTCGCGCTGTCGTCGCTCTCCGATGTGCTGCCGGCGACCTTCTCGTACACGGCGGGGTCGTCCACCGGACTCACCACCGCCAACCCGACCGTGGGGAGTGGCAACACCCTGACCTGGGCCGGGCCACTGTCGGTCCCGGGCGCCGGGTCGGCCTCGTTGCACTTCACCGCCAACGTCGGCACCACGACCGGCACCTTCATGAGCTCCGCCAGCGCGACCAACGACAGCGGTTACACGATCGCGCCGACCGGCCCAGACGGCGCGGTGACCGTCTCCGGCGCCGAGCTCCCGCCGATCGTGGCGAACCTCGCGCCGGTGTCCGGGACTGCGACCCTCGGCACGGACCAGGCCTACACCGTGACCGCCACCCGCAACGCCGTCCCGACTGCGGGACTTTCCGTGATCTTCGGAGTGCTGTCCGGCCCGGATGCCGTATTGTTCCGCGGCGGCACCACCGACTCCGCGGGTCAGGCGACCTTCACGGTGCACGGAGTCGCCGAGGGCACCGACGTGGCGCTCGCCGGCGTCGCCGACGGCTTCACCTCGGCGGTGACCAACGGTTCGTCGGTCGTCTGGCAGTCCGCGACCGCATCGGGACTGCACGTCTCCGGGATGGCGAATCCGGCGGTCATCACGGCCGGCGGCGCGGGCCAGGTCCACTTCGTCATCACCAACGACGGACCGAGTGCCGCCAACGGTGTCTACGCGGCGTTCACCGTGCCGGTCGGTGGCACCCCGATCTCGATCACGCCGTCACGCGGCGGGTGCAGCGGTTTCTCCGGCCGGAGCAGCATTTGCCTGTTCGGGACGGTGGCCAATGGTGACGTGATCACCGTCGATGTGCTGGTGCAGAGTCCGCCGAGCGCATCGGGTGTGTTCCCGACCGCGATCATGGTCAACTCCGACGGTTCCGGTCCGACCAACGACGAGTTCGGGCCGAGCGTGGCCGCCGCGGCGCCCGGCACCGCGGTCGGGTACGTCCCGCCCGGGGGGACCATCTCCACCGGGACGACCGCCACGCCGACGGACCCCACCGTGGCATCGTTCCAGCTGCCGGGTTCCGGTGTCGGCGCTCCCATCGAGCTGCGCGTCGAGACCGCCGGTGTCACCACGTTCTGTGCCGGTCAGCCCTGCGCCGGGAAGATCCTGTTCCTCTCGCCGTTCGCCGGTTACACGAACCCACGGTCGCCGGCCCGCCTCACCATCACGTGGGACAAGACTGTGGCCGGGAACGGAACCGCGTCGAAGCTCTACGTGCAGAAGCAGGTCGACGGTCCGATCGTCGAGGTGCCGATGTGTGCGAACACCTCCAAGCACATCGCGATCCCATCGCCGTGCATCCACGAGAAGGAGACGATCTCCGGCGGCGACGTGCGGTTCGAGATCGTGTTGCTGTCGGGCGATCCGAGGTTCGCGCGCCGGTAACGCTCGGTCAGCGTCGCGGGCCGAACGGGGTCACGACCACCCCGAGGCGATCGAAGATCTCCTCGGCGGCCGTGCGGTGGTCGGTGGCGTCGACATCGTCGCCGGCGCGGTGCTCGATCTCGGCCAGTACCACGAGGGATCGTGCTATCTCGAACGTCGTTTCCCGGGCGCGGGCGTCGTCGAGTGAGCCGGTGATCGCTTGTCGAGCGCCTTCGTCGTCGCCGGCGGCGAGCAGTGCCTCGGCTCGGATCCGCAGCAGCGGGCCGTGGTCGACGACGCTCCCGAGCGTGAGATCCCGCTTGAGTGCTGCGCTCGCCGCGTGCATTGCCGCCTCCGGTGCACCGGAGAGCAACAGACACTCGGCCTTCCGGATCTCGACCTCGATCGCATCCGAGTCGGCCCCGATCGCCACCAGCTCGGCGGCGGCCCGGTCGAAGATCTCGAGCGCAGCGGCGAACTGGCCGCGCGCCGCGGCGATCCGACCGAGGT
>JBDUBS010000032.1:0-6247 GCA_040003875.1 Acidimicrobiia bacterium
CCTTCGACCGCAACGCCACGGCTGTCACGTACGACCTGTTCCACGGCCAGTGGCATCTGCACCGCACCGGCACCGTGGCGGCGTTTCCGTTCGGCTTCGGACTGAGCACGACGACGTTCGCGATGGGAGACGACATTGCGTTCGATGCCGCCACGCGGTCAGCCCACGTGACCGTGGCCAACACGGGATCGCGCGACGCGGCGACCGTGGTCCAGGTGTACGGCGGCTACGAGGCCTCGGACTACGAACGGCCCGCGTGGCGACTCGTCGGGTTCGCACGCGTCGACATCCCGGCTGCGGGTACGAAGCGCCTCGCGATCTCCGTCGACCTGCGCATGCTCGATGTCCGCGTCGACGGTGCGATGGTGCGCGAACCCGGTCCGATCCGACTCCGCGCCGCCTTCCACGCCGACGACCCCGGTGCCGCCGTCACCCTCGCCTAGCGACGGACGCGGACCAGGCCCTCTTGCGCGACGGTGGCCACATGCACGCCGGACTCGGTGAACACGCGCGCCACCGCCATGCCGCGAGCGTTGGCGACGCCGTGACCGGAGAGTGCGAAGAGCAACCACTCGGTCGCCCGCACCGGCCGGTGGAACCAGACCGCGTGGTCGAGGCTGGCGCACATGAGTCGATCCCAGTCGCCGCCCAGCGAATGCGGCAGGGCCGCGACACCCAGCAGGTCCTCGTCCGACATGTAGGCCAGCGCGCAGGCGTGGACCATCGGATCGGTCCCGAGGTCCTCGTCGACCTTGATCCAGGTGAACTGCTCCGGTACCGGCTCGCGTTGTGCGCTCACGATGCGATGTTGGAAGAAGAGCGCGGTCGGCGCCTCGAGGTGGTCGGCGGGGGTCCCGACGTCGGCCGGTGGCCGGATGGCCTGCGCATCCTCGCCGTCCTCGTCGGCCTGGAAGCTCGCGATGAGGTTGAGGATCGCGCCGCCGGCTTGGTATGCGACCACCTGGCGGGTCGTGAACGACCGTCCGTCGCGCACGCGCTCGACCTCGTAGAGGACCGGTTCCCGTTCGTCGCCCGCGCGCACGAAGTACGCGTGGAGCGAATGCACACCGTGCGGTGCATCCACAGTAAGGCCGGCGGCGCGCAGGGCCTGGGCCACCACCTGACCGCCGTAGATACGACCCCACCCCAAGTTGGGACCGGCAGCGAGGAACGCGTCGGGCTTCACCCGTTCGAGATCGAGCAGCGACGCCAGGTCGTTGACGGGATGGATCAGCACGCTCACAGATCGGTTCCTTGGTTCGGCGAGCGGGTGAGGCTACGGGTTGATCTGGGACGCGATGAGATCGGCGTAGTGGATCTGACCGTCGGTCTTCACGTGGATACCGTCACCGAAGAAGTACTCGGGGTGGAGTGAGCCTTCACCGTTCCAGTTGATGAGTACGGCGTTCGCGAACTTCGGGACCCAGCGCTGAATGGTGTCGTTGTCTTCGCCTTCCCAGGAACGGGGCGCCTTGACGTTGAGAAAGATGACGCGCTGCCGGTCCGCGAGCAACGGTTGGAGCGCGGCCATCTGGTCGTCGACGATGCGTCCGTTGGTCCCGAGGTGGATCACCACAACCGGTGAAAGCTGGTTGGAATCCTTGAGCGCGCGCACGAGGTCGATGACACTGCCGAACTGGCGGCTTTTGATCGCGTCGACGTGGATGCCGGGAATTTTGGCCTCCAGCGCGCCCTGTGCACCGAGCATGACCGAATCACCGATGGCGGTGACCTCGGGCGTTGGTGCCGGCTGGGTCGGCGTCGTGGTCGCGGCACCGGGAACGGTGGTCGCAGTGGTGGGGCTGGTCGTGGTGTCGGTGGAGTTCAGGAACTGCAGTCCCGGCTCGAGACGCGGGGATTGTCCCGACGCGAGTCCGACGGCGGTCAGCGCGACCGCGGCGGTCACCACCGCACAGACCGCGATCGTGCGCTGCCACAGATAGGCGCGCTCGCGGCGCGGCGCGGCACGCAACCCGCGGACCCACCGTCCGAGGCCACCGTGGCGGATCGGTTCCTCCACCCACCGATAGGACATTTCGGCCGCCGCCACGGTGAGGACGAGGCGGAGCACGAGGTTGGGGAACCCGGAGATCGAGATGTCCTGATCGGGCCGGGTGACCATGAAGATGGGCCAGTGCCAGAGGTAGATGCCGTAGGAGCGTTCACCGATCCACCGCAGCGGTTGGCGACCGAGCACCGCTCCGCTGAGGCGCGATGCCGGGTGCACCGCGATCGCGATGACGAGCGCCGAGAGCAGCGCGACCCCGAGGAATCCGCCGCGAAAGAGGACGTTCGATTGGTAGTTCGCGGTCGCGAAGATCAGGACCAGTCCGGCGAGCGCGCCACCGCCGACGGAGTCGAGCGCGAGCCGCCCTCCTTGCGGCACCGCGTCGCTCAAGGCCGAGGGCGACCACACCATCGCGAGCGCGGCGCCGATCAACATCGTGAAGACACGGGTGTCGCTGCCGAAGTAGACGCGCGAGGGATCGTCGATCGCGAAGTTGTGCGAGAACGAGAGCACGAGCATCGTCGTGAACGACAATGCGATGCCGACGCCGACCGCGATGAGCATCGGGAGCCGCCGGCCCTTCCAGATCTTGAACATGCCGACCAGGATCAGCGGCCACAGCAGGTAGAACTGCTCTTCGACTGCGAGCGACCAGAGGTGACGCAGCAGCGGCGGGCGGCCCTGCGCGGCCACGTACGACTGGTGCTGGAAGATCTGCCACCAGTTGGTGGCGTACCCGAGCGCGGCGACGACGTCCGCGCGCAGCGAGCGAATCTCGTCGGGGAGGAAGATGACGGTGAACAGCGAGACGGAGGCGAGGAGCAGGCCGAGAGCGGGGAGGAGTCGTCGGGCCCGGCGCAGGTAGAACTGTCCGATGCTCACTGCGCCGCGGCTCCGCTGTTCGGCGAGGAGGAGCGACGTGATCAGGTAGCCGCTGATCACGAAGAACACGTCGACGCCGAGGAACCCGCCCGACATCCAACTGATATCGGCGTGGTACAGCAGCACCGCGGTGACCGCGATGGCACGTAACCCGTCCAAACCGGGCACATAGCGCAGCCGCGTACTCGTGGGCGCGCCGGCGGACGCCTCGCCGGGTGCGAGCAGGTCGTCGGGGTTGGGACGCGCCGAGGAACGACGGGAGGCCGTCTGCATTCCCCACATTCTCCCTCACGTGACCCCCCGAACTGGCGTCAATGGGACGGATTCCACCGGGCTCTACCATCCGCCGATGCACGCGCCGGGATTTCAACCGCTGGTCGATGCCGTCCGCGAGCTCGTGCGCGCCGCGCCCGGCACCGTCGTCGTGGTGGGCATCGCCGGAGCCGTCTGCGTGGGCAAGACCACCACCAGCGAGCGGCTCGCGGCCATGTTGGAACCGATCGCCACCGAGATCGTGACCACCGACGGATTCCTCCTGCCCGGTGTCGAACTCGAGCGGCTCGGGCTCCTCATGCGCAAGGGCTTCCCGGAGTCCTACGACGAAGCGGCGATCCGGACGTTCCTCACTGCCGTACGCAACGGCACCGAGGGCGTGGTCGTGCCCGCGTACTCACACGAGATCTACGACGTCGTGCCCGGTGACGCGCACGGGCTGCGCGACGCCGCGGTCGTGATCATCGAGGGCGTCAACGTCCTGCGCTTCGCCGACCAACTCGACCTGACGGTGTACATCGACGCACCCGAATCCGTGATCGAGGACTGGTACGTGGAACGGTTCGTGCACCTGTGCGCGGTCGCGGCGCCCGACACCTTCTACGCCAACTTCGCCGGGCTCGACGACGCCGGTCGACGGGTGATGGCCCACCAGGTGTGGGGCGCGGTCAACCGTCAGAACCTCGCCGAGTACATCCTCCCCACTCGCGAGTTGGCGGCCGTGGTGGTGGAAAAGCAGGCCGACCACTCCGTTCGCCGCGTGCGGTTCGCGGGCCCGCACCGATGAGTGCAAGTGGCGAGCGTGCGGCGCGGGTGATCACGTGGAACGGCGCCGCCGCGGTGGAGATCCGGGCCGGCGCCACCCACGCCGTGGTGATTCCCGAACTCGGCATGCTGACGGCATCGTTCGTGGTGGACGGGTTCGACTTCGTGGGTCGTCCCGGAGGTCTCGGCGCGTACCGCAACGGTCACACCACCGCCGTCCCACTCCTCTACCCGTGGGCGAACCGACTCGGGCGCCGGGCCTACACGGCTGCGGGCCGAACGGTGTCGCTCCGCGGTCAGACCCTGCACACCGACGAGCGCGGCCTGCCGATTCACGGCACGATGACCGCCCGACCGGAATGGGACGACGTCGTGGTCGGTCCGGGTCGGGTGCGCGCCACGTTCGACTTCGGCGCGCATCCCGATCTCCTGCGCTCCTTTCCGTTTCCGCACCGGTTGACGGTGGCAGTGGCAGTCACGCCTCGGAGGCTGCGCGTGACGACGACCATCGCGGCGACGAGCGGCGTCGCGGTCCCGGTGGCCTTCGGCTGGCACCCGTACTGGCGGGTGCCCGGACCGCGCGATGCATGGACGCTCTCGCTGCCGGCAGTGCACCACGCGGGGCTCGACCGGCGCGGTCTGCCGACCGGTGCGCGCCAAGCCGTGCCGGCGGTGACGGTCGCGCTCGCCGGCCGCGAGTTCGACGACCTCTACGCGTTCGAACGCGCCCGAGCGGTGACGCTGGCCGGGCGGGGCCAGCGCCTCCGGATCGACTCCGACGCCGCGTACCCGTGGCGCCAGGTGTTCGCGCCCTCCGGGCGATCGTTCTGCTGCGTCGAACCGATGACCGCACCCACCAACGCGCTGGTCACCGGCGATCATCCGGTGGTGGCGCCGGGCGCGTCGTGGTCGGCGACGTTCGGGGCCACGGCAGGATGACGGTCACGCTGCCTCGCTTCGTTCCCTTGACCGGTCCGGTCGAGCTGCGGTCCACCATTGCTCCGCTGCGCCGCGGTCCTTACGACCCGTGCATCGCGCTCGGCCGCCGTGAGGCCTGGCGCGCGACGCACACCCCGGACGGTCCGGGCACCCAGAGACTCACGATCGTCGACGGCGGGATCGAGACCGAGGCGTTCGGGCCCGGCGCGGCGTGGCTGGTCGAACACGCACCCGCGTTGGTCGGTGTCGCCGACACCGGTGCCGAGTTCCGGCCCGCGGCGGGGATGGTCGCCGACCTTCACCGCCGGCACCGCGGTCTGCGCATGACCGCCGCGGGTAACCCCGTCGAACTGCTCGTGCCCACGGTCCTGGAGCAGAAGGTCACATCGGTCGAGGCGCACCGCGCCTACGGCCGGCTCGTGCGGACGTACGGGCATCCGGCACCCGGCCCGGTCGACCTGCGGCTGCCGCCGACCGCGGCCGAACTCGTCGCGTTGCCCTCGTACGGGTGGCACGCGTGTGGGGTCGAGCGCCGACGGGCGGAGACGATTCGAGAGACGTGCCGGCGGGCGTCGTCGATCGAGCGGATCGCGGCCAACGGTTCGGACGCGTTCCAGCGGGCCGTCACTTCACTCGCCGGCATCGGCGTGTGGACCGCGACGATGGTGGCCCAACTCGCATTCGGCGATCCCGACGCCGCGGTGGTGGGCGACTACCACCTGCCGATCTTCGTGGCTTGGAACCTCGCGGGTGAACGCGAGGCCGATGACGCCCGCATGCTCGAACTGCTCGAGCCGTACCGTCCTCACCGGGCGCGCGTCGTCGCGCTGCTCGGTCGTGAGGGCTCGATTCCACCGCGCCGGGCCCCCAAACGCGCGCTGCGGGACATCCGCCGGATCTGAGCCGCCGCATCCGAGACCAATGGCAACGGATCGGGAGAACCACCCCACTACGATCTGGCGTCGTGCCGCCCGTCGCCTTCTTCGGACCCGCGGGCACGTTCGCGGAGGAAGCGCTCCTCACCCAGCCTGACTTGGCGGCCGGCGCGCGGGTTCCGATCGCCTCGATCCCGGACGTCATCGTCGCGGTCGAGGCCGCCGACTACGAGCTCGGCGTGGTGCCGATCGAGAACTCGATCGAAGGCTCGGTGTCGGTCACGCTCGACACGCTTGCGTTCGAGAGCGAACTCCTGATCCAACGAGAAATCGACCTGCCGATCTCGATGGGGCTCTTCGTCAAGCCGGGGACGAAGCTCGGCGACATCCGCCAGGTGTTGTCGTTCCCGATCGCGGCTGCACAGTGCCGCGGCTACCTCAAGCACAAGTTGCCCGCCGCGACGTTCGTGGCCGCCAACTCGACGGCCGACGCAGCCGCGACGGT
>JBDUBS010000407.1:0-1880 GCA_040003875.1 Acidimicrobiia bacterium
GACCGAGACCGGGATGAATGGCATCAAGATTGCGACCAAGGGCGAGATCCCGAAGGGCGGTCCGGCGACGGTGCAACCGTCACTCGACTCCATCGTGGTCGACGAGGACTACGTGCCCATCGTCCCCGGCTCGGGCGCCATCGGACGCATCGCCCGTACCGGCAACATCCCGCTCGGTTACTACAACGACCCCGAGCGCAGCGCGTTGGTCTTCTTCGAACACGGCGGCGAGCGGTATTCGATTCCGGGCGACTTCGCCACCGTCGAGTCGGACGGTCAGGTCACGTTGCTGGGGCGAGGCTCGATCATGATCAACACCGGCGGGGAGAAGGTCTTCCCCGAGGAGGTCGAGGGCGTGCTGAAGGCACATCCGGCGGTGTTCGACTGCCTGGTGGTGGGCGTGACCGACGAGCGGTGGGGCGAGCGGGTCACCGCCGTGGTCCAGGCGCGGCCGGGAACTGCGCCCACGGTCGACGAACTCGCGGCGCACTGCCGCCAGCACATCGCCGCGTACAAGGCGCCGAAACAGGTGTTCCTCGTCGACCAGATCCAACGGGCGCCGAGCGGCAAGCCGGACTACCCGTGGGCGAAGGAGTTCGCCCAGGCGGCGGCCGCGTCGTGATCCCGGCCTAGGGTCGCCGCGTGGATGCCGCCGAGTTCGAGGCCGCCGGGCTGTACGACCCCGCCGCGGCCGATGCCGGCGACCGGTGGGAACTCCTCCAGCACTTGGTGGCTCAGGGTGTCGGTCTCGAGACCATGCGCGCCGCCGATGCGGTCGGCTCGCTCCACGCGGCCGGATCCGACGCGGCGGTCCGGCCCGGTGAGCGGCGCACCATCGAGGAAGTGGCCGACGCCGCCGGGCTCAGCGTCGACCTCCTCCGGCGCGTCGTCATCGCCGCCGGTCTCCGCTTCGATCCGAACGATTTCCGCGCGTCCGACGAGCACACGTTCCGACTCTTCGCGATCGGCGCCGAACTCTTCGGCGACGAACCCACGCTGCGGTTCACCCGGGCGATGGGGTCCGCGCTCGCCAGCGTTGCCGACGCCGCGATCTCGTTGTTCCTCGTGGCGTTGGAGGATCCGATGCTGCGGGACGGGACGGCCCAGTCGGTACGAGCCAAGGCGACCGAGAGTGCAGTCGAGGCACTCGTCGAGATCCCGTCGGTGATGGACGGCCTCTTCCGCGGCCACGTGGAGCAGGCGATCAAACGTCAGCGGTTGTCGACTGCGTACGAGGTGGCGCCCGGTGCCTCTCGGCTGGCGATCGGCTTCGTCGACCTGGTGGGTTTCACACCGCTCGCGCTCGACCTCGCGCCGGCCGACCTCGGCGAGTTGATCGAGGATTTCGAGATGACCGCGAACGAGGTGGTGTCCCAAGCCGGCGGTCGGGTCGTGAAGCACATCGGCGACGAGGTGATGTTCGCCGCCGTGGATCCCGCGGCCGCGGCCCACATCGCGTTGGAACTGGTGCGTCGCTTCGACGCCGAGGACCGGGTCGCGCCGCACGCGGGCCTCGGGTACGGCGTCGTGCTCGGTCGCGGTGGTGACTTTTACGGGTCGGTCGTCAATCTCGCCTCGCGCATCGCCGACATTGCGGTTCCGAGCGAGATCCTCGCGACCGAGGAGCTGGTGCAGGCCGCCGCGCAGGATTCTGGGTTGCATTTCGAACCCGCCGGCCGCCGTCAGCTGAAGGGCTTCGCGACCCCGCTCCCGCTCTGGTCGCTCAGCTGAGGACTCCGGAACCCGCTACTTCACGTCGCCGGGCAACGAGAAGACATGGATCAGATGGTCTTCGGTCCCGGTGACGGGATGCGACGCGCTGCCACACCTCGGGACGTCACGGCATTCGACAGCGGGCCGGTTGTGGTCGCTCGGCTGGC
>JBDUBS010000444.1:0-6227 GCA_040003875.1 Acidimicrobiia bacterium
CATGCGCTTGATGCCGTGGATGAAGGCCGACTGGAGCATCTCCGGCTCGCCGGTGATGCGCAGGTCGGGGAGGCGCAGGAACAACTGCTCGAACATCACCCGGATCTCGCGGCGGGCGAGGTTGGCCCCGAGGCAGAAGTGCGGGCCGCCACCGCCGTATCCGAAGTGGGGATTCGGTGAACGGGTGATGTCGAACTGGTAGGGGTCGGGAAACTGACGCTCGTCCCGATTGGCGGAGTTGAACCACATCACGACCTTCTCGCCCTCGGCGATCGGCTGGCCGGCGATGGCGGTGTCCTGAGTCGCGGTGCGGCGGAAGTGGATCACCGGCGTGGCCCACCGGACGATCTCCTCGACGGCGTTCACCGCGTGGTTGTCGAAGTCGCCGGACCAGAGCGCGCGCTGGTCGGGGAACTGGTGCAGCGCCCACATGCCGTGCGAGATCGCGGTGCGGGTGGTCTCGTTGCCGGCGACCACCAACAGGATGAAGAACGACGCGAACTCCGCGACGGTGAGCCGCTCGCCGTCGACCTCGGCGTGCATGAGCGTGCTCGTGATGTCGTCGGCCGGATGCTCGAGCCGATGCTCGCCCAGCGCCATCGCGATTTGGTGCAGCTGCATGAACGCCGCCATCAACTCCTCCATCGACTGCACGTACTCGGGGTCGCCCACGCCGAGGATCACGTTGCTGCACTCGAACACGGTCTGGCGATCGGTGGGCGCGACGCCGACCATGTCGCAGACGATCGCGAGCGGCATCGGCGCTGCGATCTCGGCCACGAAATCGCACGAGCCCTTCTCCGCGACTGCGTCGATGACGTCGTTGGTGCGGTCCCGCACCGAGTCGAGGAGCTGCGCAAGGGCCTTGGGGGTGAAGCCGTGGTTGACCAGGCTGCGCAGCTTCTTGTGGCGCGGATCGTCCATGTTGATGATCGACCCGATGAAGTCGCCGATCTCCTGGGGGATGTCACCGATGTTGGTGCCGCCGCGTCCGGAGCAGAAGAGCTCGGGGTGGCGGCTCGCGTACATCACGTCGTCGTAACGGGTCAGCGACCAGTAGCCCGGGCCCTGGGGAAAATCGGGGTACTCGGGCTCCGGGAAGAACGAGATGGGGGCCTCGTCGCGTAGCCGACGGAAGCCGGCCTCGCGGTCGGCGTCCGGGGCGATCCAGAACTCGGGTTCACTCAGGGCAATCTCGTCGGCGATCGACATCGCGGTCTCCTCGGGGCGGGTGGCGCGACGGTAGCGTGCGCGCTTCATGCGCTACTCCGTCGGTCTGCCCGTCGATCATGTCCAGTACGTCGAAGAGTTCGTGACCGGCGAGGCAGTGGCCGAGATGGCCGCAGCGGTCGAAGCGGCCGGCCTCGACGCGGTGTTCGTCACCGACCACCCGGCTCCCGACGACCGTTGGCTCTCCGGTGGCGGCCATCACGCGCAGGAGCCGCTCGTTGCCCTCGCGTTCGCCGCGGCCGCGACCCGGCGCGTGATGCTGCACACGCACGTCTACGTCGCGGCCTACCGGAATCCCTTCCTGGCCGCCAAGGGTGTGGCCACTCTCCAGACGATGTCGGGCGGTCGGGTGATCCTCGGGGTCGCGGCGGGGTACCTCAAGCCCGAGTTCGCCGCGATGGGCGTCGAGTTCGAGGCGCGCAACGACCTGCTCGACGACACCATTTCGCTCATGCGGCGGGCGTGGACGGAGACCGGCGTGGTCGTGGCCAACGACCGCCTCTCGGCGCGCGCGGTGACGCAGCTGCCCCAACCCGCACCCGTACCGATCTGGATCGGTGGCAACAGCACTCGGGCGATGCGGCGGGCCGTCGAGATCGGCGACGGTTGGTCGCCGTTCCCCAATCCGCAGGCCGCGTCCCGCGCGGTGAAGACCCCGGCGATCGCGGACCTCGACGAACTCGCGATTCGGCTCGCGGCGGCACGTGCCTACGCCGAGGAGATCGGCCGGACCGCTCCGCTCACCGTGTGTTTCGCGCCGTTCCACCGTCTCGACGATCGTGGCGACGACGATCACCAGCCGTTCGGGGATCTCGGCATCGAATGGCTCGCCGTGCAGTTCGCTGGCTGCAGCACGCGCGCCGAGTGGCTGGACCGGCTTCGTGCGTTCGCCGATCGCGTGGCCTGAGTCAGGTTGCGAACAAGCCGCTCAGCCGAGTCGCTCCGCCGCGGCCCGCAGTTCGTCGCGAAAGGCCGGGTCCGCGATCTCCGCCAGGGCCCGGGCCCGTTCCCGCACCGTCCGCCCCCGGAGATGGGCGACACCGTGTTCGGTGACGACGAGGTCGAGTTGGTGGCGCGGGGTCGTGACGATCCAGCCCTGAGGTAGCTCCGCCACGATGCGCGAGATGCGAACGGCGTCGACAACGGCAGTCGACGGCAGGCAGACGACCGACCGATCCTCGAGCGAGAGCCCCGATTGCGCGATGAAGTCCTCGTGGCCACCGATCCCAGAGAACTGTTTGGCTCCGACCGAGTCTGCGACCACCTGGCCGTGGAGGTCGACCGTCAGCGCGCCGTTGACCGTGACCATGGTCCGGTTCCGCGCGATCACCTCGGGCGAGTTGACGACGTCGACCGGGAGAAACGCGACGTCGTCGTTGTCGTCGAGCCACTCGTAGAGTTCGAGCGTTCCCGCCGCGAAGGTGGTGATCGACACGCCGTCGAACTGGCCTTTGTTTTGGTTCGAGACCTTGCCGGCGCGATGCAGCAACATCAACCCGGTCGTGAACATCTCCGAGTGCACGCCGTAGTCGCCACCCTCGCCCTGGGCGAGGAGGCCGACGACCGTCGAGGGGATCCCCCCGATGCCGGTCTGGAGGGTGGCGCCGTCGGGGATGAGCGGAGCGACGTGACCGGCGATGGCCCGGTCGAGGGCACTCGTCTCCGCCTCGGGGAGCACGAATGGGTCGCGGTCCGACTCGATGAGCACATCGATCTCGTCGATGTGGACGCGGTGCGGGAACGCGGGCAGGAGCCCCCGGGTACGGGGGAACTTCGGGTTCGCCTCGACCACCAGCACCCGGTCCGGGTCCGCAGCGGCGCATTTGATCGCCTCGACGGTCGCGCCCGCGTGGAGTGAGAGGGAGAGGAAACCGTCGACATCCGGTGGCGTAGCCACGGTGGCGACGACCCGGGGCGCGATCTGTTCCGCGATGCGGGTGAATCGCCGGAAGTCGGCCGGCACGAACTCGACCCGGGCCCCGTTGTCGACGAGAAATCGTTCGGCCGGTCCGAAGAACCCGGAGAGGTAGCGCACACCGGGCTTCGTGAAGACCTCGTACAGGTCCACGAGGAGCGCGCCGAACACCGTCAGGCCGGTCCAGTCGTCGCGCGTGCCGAGCGCGTGCAGGAAGTCTGCGGGTTGGCCGGGTCCGAGCGGGATCCCGAGTGAGTCCTCGGCGCGCACCCACGCGATTGCCTCGGCTGGGGACACGATCTCGGGAGCCATGTGCGAACGCTACGCGCGGCTATAGGCGCTCATGGTGCCAACTGCGGAAGAACCCGAGCAGCGTGTCGCGCGTCGCCGGGTCGACCTCGGCCACCACCTCGGGGTCGAGGGCGCCGGTCAACCGCACGACAGCGCGGAACTGTCCGAGGATCTCGAAGCAACCGGGACACTCACCGACGTGATCCTCGAACCGTGACCGATCCGCATCGGTGAGGGCCGCGTCGAGATACTCGGTGACGCGCTCCACCAGCTCCTGACACCTCATTGCGTGGATCGTGGTCATGCGCTCATCGATTCGTCGAAGTACATCTCCAACGCGGCGCGCAGTTTTGCCCGACCCCGGTGGAGCAGGACCCGTTGATTGGTCTCGGTCAGACCCAAGGCATTACAGACTTCGGAACTCGACCAGCCCTCGATGTCGCGGAGCCGCACGACCTCGCGCTGGTTCGGTGGCAGCCGGTCGAGGGTGTCGCGCACGACCGAGAGCGTCTCGTGCCCGACCGCGCGGGCCTCGGGTTGATCGTGCCAGCGGGTCGGGAAGGCCGCCCAATGACCGGGGTACGGGCCGGACTCGCTCTGAAACCGCTCGGGCGAGAACGTGGGACCGTCCTCGTCATCGGAACCCAAGCTGGCGAACGGCACGCTGCGTTTGTCGCGGACGCCGCGCGTACGGGCGATGTTGAGCAGGATCCGATAGATCCAGGTCTTCAAAGACGACCGCTGTTCGAAGCGGTCGATGCCGCGCAACACACCGACCCAGGTGTCCTGGACCACCTCGTCGGCCGCCGTGTCGGTCGCCACGTAACTGCGGGCGACGCGTCGCAGTGGCGCGGTGTATTCGTCGACCAGTGCCCGGAAGGCGAACTCGTCACCCGCCTTGAGGCGCGTGACCAACTCGTCGTCCGACGCCGCGCGGCCCTGCTCCATGGTGCGGCATCTTGGAACGATCCGACCGGCTCCGCAATTTTCGCAAATGCGCACGGTCCCGTTCGACTGTGCACGGTCACCGTTTCGAGGGGGACCAATGGCGGGGTTGGTGTCGGCGCTCGTGTTCCCTGTCTTCGTGCTCGCGATCGTCCGTCAAGCCGGTGGCGCGTCAGGCGCGTCTGGGCTGGAACCCGCGTCAGGACCCGCGTCGACCGAGGTCACCCCACCGGCGTCGTGACGTTCGCCATCAGGAACGATTCGAGCGCCTCGGGCTCGAGCGGCCGCGCCAGCAGGAAACCCTGACCGCTGTCGCATTCCTGGCGCTGGAGGGCGTCGAACTGGTCGACTTCCTCGATGCCTTCGGCCAGGGTCTCGAGCCCGAGGCTCTTCCCCAGCTGCACCAGCGCGCGTACCAGCGCGTCGGCCTGGTCGGAACCGGCCATTGCGCTGACGAACGATCGGTCGATCTTGAGGACGTCGAGTGGGAACTGGCGGATGTACGCGAGCGACGAGTATCCGGTACCGAAGTCGTCGATCGCGACGCGAGTGCCGAGGTCGCGGATCGCAGCGAGTCGACGGGCGGTGGCGTCCGGGTCCCGCATCAGGGTCGTCTCGGTGATTTCGATCACCAGGCGGTGGGGATCGATGTCGTGCAATGCCAGCGCGGCCCGCAGGTCGCTCACTACCCGATCCGATTCGAGCTGCCGGGCGGAGACGTTCACCGAGATCACCAGGTCGTGACCGTGACTCCGGAGTACGGCCGCCTGGCGGCAGGCCTCGAAGATCACCCAGCGCCCGACGTCGACGATGAGGCCGGTGTCCTCGAGCGTCGGGATGAATCCCACCGGCTGGACGACACCGCGCTCCGGGTGGCGCCAACGCAACAACGCCTCTGCGCCGGTGACCGTACGACTCCGGAGATCGAAGATGGGTTGATACACGAGGAAGAACTCGTCGCGTTCGAGCGCACGGCGCAGGTCGGCGTGAAGCCGCGCCTGGTCCCGGATGGCCGTGTGCATCTCCGGTGCGAAGCTCACCGCCCGGTCCCTGCCCGCCTCCTTGGCCCGGTAGAGGGCGACGTCCGCGTCACGCAGCAGTTCGCTCGCGTTGAGCCGGTCTCCGCATGCGATCCCGATGCTGGTCGTCACGACGAGCGGATGGTGGCTGTCCGTGAGTTCGAAGGGCTCGCGCAGGTCGGTCAGGATCCGTGACGCGACAGTCTCGGCATCGTCGCCGTCCGAAGCCGCCTCGACGAGTACCACGAACTCGTCGCCGCCGAGTCGCCCCACGGTGTCGCCGTCGCGAACGGCGAGCATGAGCCGGGCCGCGACGGCTTGGAGTAACCGGTCGCCGGTCTCGTGTCCGAGTGAGTCGTTCACGCCCTTGAAACCGTCGAGGTCGAGGAAGAGGAGCGACGCGGGCTCGTCGCGGCGCCGGGCGCGGGCGAGCATGTTGTCCACCCGATCGAGCACCAGCGCCCGGTTGGGCAGACCGGTGAGCGTGTCGTGCAGGGCCTGATGACGGATCTGGTCGAGGAGTCGGGCATTGCGGACCGCGCTGGCCGCCTGCGCGGCCAGACCGCGGAGGCGCTCGGGCAACGTCGTGTCGTCCCGGAGCCGGGGCGCGCCGTCGGTGACCCCCACGATCACACAGCCGACGAACTCGGCGTCGACGGTGATCGGTGCCGTCGCCATGGCGACCGTACCGGTGCGCTGCATCATGAGCCGCGCCGATCCGGGCGCGGCATCCGCGTCGGCGTAGAGGAAGGAATCGGTGAGCACGCCGGTGGTCGGGGTCGGGACCGAGACCTCATCGATCTCGCCGCGAACCTCGTCGGGATACC
>JBDUBS010000366.1:0-1877 GCA_040003875.1 Acidimicrobiia bacterium
GTGCGGTTCTCGAGGTCGATGCCCGCCTGCATGCTGCCGATCTCGAGCTGGCTCCACATCACTTCTTTGGTCATGCGCACCCCGAAGGGTCCGTTGGCCAGGATGAGTTCGGCCTCGGCGAGCGCAGCATCCATCAGCCCGCCGTCGGACGCGATCGCCGTGACCAATCCGATGCGGAGCGCTTCGTCGGCGTCGACGAAACGACCGGTCAGCATCAACTCGTAGGCGCGAGACGCGCCGATCAACCGCGGCAGGAGCCAACTGGTCCCGATGTCGCAGGCCGAGAGCCCGACCTTGACGAACGCCACGTTGAAGCGAGCGGACTGCGCCGCGATGCGGATATCGCTCCCCAGGGTGAGGGCCAGACCGCCGCCCGAGGCCGCCCCGTTCACCGCGGCGATGATCGGCTGGGGCTGCGAACGCATGAGCGGAATGAGATTGGCGATGTACTGCTGCACCTTCATTCCGGCCTGGGGCCGACCGAGCCCCTCGAGATCGGGCAGCTTCACGCCCTCGGCGAGGTCGAGACCCGCACAGAACCCCGGTCCCGCACCGGTGAGCACGATCACCCGACACGTGCGGTCGTCGCGCAAGGCGCCGAGCGCGTCGTAGTACCCGCCGAGCAGCGCCGCGTTCATCGCGTTACGACGCTCGGGTCGGTGGAAGGTGATGCGTGCCACCTGGGGCGCAGGCCGGTCCACGAGCACCGCACCGTCGCCGAACTCCACTTCGTTCATTCTGATCTCCTCACGCGCCGATCCTGGCCGTCAGGCGCGTGCCGACGCCAGACGCTCGGCGCGACCCAGCATCCCCGGTGAACCAAGGCGTTCGGTCCACGCGGCGAAGTCGGGCGCCGGCCCGGTCCAGCGCCAATCGTCGACCGCGCCGACGGGATGATCGGTGCGCAGGGTCGCGAGCACCTTGAAGAGGTCGGCGTCCTCGCGGCCCTCGTGGAGCGCGGTCGCGAGCTTCACTGCGCCGCGCACGTCGATGGCCCAGTCCTTGGCCAGCGCGGGAATCACTTCGAGGTGCTCGTAGTGCGCGAGCACGGTTGCGGTCGATTTGGCACCCCAGCCCTTGATGCCCGGGAACCCATCGGCGGTGTCGCCGACGAGCGCCAGGTAGTCGGGGATCGACGCGGGCCCGACGCCGAACTTCTCGCGCACACCCTCGGCGTCGCGGATCTCGCTCTTGCGCCGGTCGAGCTGCACCACGGTGCCGCCGACACACTGACCGAGGTCCTTGTCGGGCGTGCAGATGAACACTCGCTCGACGCGTGGATCCTCCCGCGCGACGTGCGCGCCCGCGGCCATTCCGTCGTCGGCCTCCTGTTGCTCCATCGCCCACACGGTGACACCGAGCGCGGCGAGCGCGTCCTCCAGCACCGGGAACTGCGCGAGGAGGACCGGCTCCATCCCTTCGCTCGTCTTGTAACCGTCGTAGAGATCGTTGCGGAACGACTCGACGACGTGGTCGGTGGCGACTGCGACATGGGTCGCGCCGCCCTCGAGCATCATCAACAACGATCCGACGACACCCCGGGTGGCGGCCACGTCCATGCCGGACGGGTCGAGGTGGGAAGGGACTGCGAAGTGGTGTCGGAAGAGCTCGTAGGTGCCGTCGACGAGATGGACGAACATGGCAGGACTCCGATCGAGACGAGACGAGAGAATGGCACCCGGCTGCCGAGGTCACTCATTGCGGCTTCAGGACACAGAACTCGTTGCCCTCGGGATCGGCGAGCACCACCCAAGAGACGTCGGGCCCCTGGCCCACGTCCGCCGGCGTCGCGCCGAGCCCGGCGAGACGCGTGACCTCGGCCACCTGGTCGCCTTCGGGCGGTGGGTGGACGTCGAGGTGGGCGCGCCCCTTCAGGG
>JBDUBS010000582.1:0-1875 GCA_040003875.1 Acidimicrobiia bacterium
GCTGGGTGAGAACCGGTGGATGACGCGCATCGTGGATCTGCCCGCGACCGTCGCCGGTCGGGGATACCTCACCGGTCGTGCCGACGCCGTCGTCGTCGTCGGCGTGACCGACCCCTGGCTCGGTGGATCCAGCGGTACCTGGCGGCTCCAGGCCGGCGGCGGTACGGGCCATGCGGAACCGACGACCGACGATCCGACGGTGCACGTCGACATCGGCGCCCTCAGCGCCTTGATGATCGGACGGTTCACCGCGGAGCAACTCGTCGGCGCCGGTCGTCTGCAGGGTGACCGTCACGACGCGCTGCGCCTGGGTGAGATGTTCGCCGCGCCCCTCCCGATCCTCGCCGACGACTTCTGACGTCGAGTTGGGCCGGGGCGGCGGATTTCCGCGAAGTCAGGCGCGGGCCGCCAGCGACTTGATCGCACGGTCGATCGCGCGGCGCGCCATGATCAACGCTCGTTCGGCGCCCTCGAGGTCTCCGGCCACTCCGGAGCCGTCGGTACCGCGGTAGTGGTCGCCGACCTTCACGATTCGCTCGGTCAGTTCCTCGAGCGATGATCGCAACGTGGAAAGCTCGGCGTGGTCGGCGGAGAAGCTCACGGTTCGAGCCTGACTGCCCGCGCGGGCCCGCGCAACTCGCCACCGGTCGCCCGACTGGCACCGTTACCATGCGCCGATGCTCGCACGCCTGGACCTCCGCGACGCGCGCGCCGATCTCGATTCCCGACTCGGCATCGGTCTCGGATCGTCGACCTCGGACGGCGACGTCACCGCCGTGGTGCAGGAGATCCTCGACTCGGTCCGCCAGCGCGGCGACACGGCGGTCCGGGAATACACCCAGCGGTTCGATGGTCCGTTCATCGACCAACTGCGGGTCACGCCGGAGGAATGCCGCGCGGCGGCGACCGAGACGCCACCCGAGGTACGCGACGCGTTAGAACTCGCAGCCAAACGCATCAAGGAGTATCACAAGGCGCAAGCACTCACGCCGCCCGCCTCGTACTCGTCGGCCGGCGTGGAGGTGACCGAGGCGATCCGACCGGTCGACCGCGCGGGTCTGTACGTACCGGGGGGTCGGGCCGCATATCCCTCGACCGTGCTCATGACCGCGATCCCGGCGCGCGTGGCCGGCGTACCCGAACGCGTGCTGTGCGTTCCACCCGACGCGAAGGGTCGCATCCCGGCGGTCACGCTGGCCGCGGCGCTCCTGACCGGCGTCGAGGAGATCTACCGCGTCGGTGGAGCCCAGGCGATCGCCGCCATGGCCTACGGCACCGAGTCGATCCCCGCGGTGGATGTGATCGTCGGTCCGGGAAACGCGTACGTCGACACCGCCAAGCGGTTGGTCGCCGGAGCGGGGATCGTCGGTATCGACGGACCCGCGGGCCCCTCCGAGCTCGTGGTGATCGCCGACAGCACTGCCGATCCCATCCAGGTCGCGCTCGATGTCGCGGCGCAGGCCGAGCACGGCCCGGGTGGCACCGTCTTCGTGGTGGCCTGGCAGCCCGAGGTCCTGGACAACGTCGTCGACGCCGTGCTCGGGTACCTCGCATCCGCGCCGCGGGCCGACGAGATCCAATCCACCCTCACCACAGGTGGGAAGGCAGTCCTGGTCCGTGACGTCGAACAGGCGTGCGCGGTCGCCAACGCCGTCGCCCCCGAACACCTCGAGTTGATGGTGGAGCAGGCGTCGGAACTCGTCCCTTCGATCCGGAACGCCGGCGCCGTGTTCATCGACGCGCCCACCGCGCTCGGCGACTACGTGGCCGGCGCGAACCACGTGTTGCCGACTGGTCGCGCGGCGCGGTTCGCAAGCGCATTGCGGGTCGACGATTTCCGGACCCACATGCACATCGTGCGCGGCACCGACGCGG
>JBDUBS010000524.1:0-6210 GCA_040003875.1 Acidimicrobiia bacterium
TCCTCCACACATCGGCCGCCGACCTCGTCGCCGAGGCGGCGCGCCTGCGCGACGCCGGTCACGGTACGCGCATGACGTTCTCGCCCAAGGTCTTCATCCCGCTCACGATGCTGTGTCGGGACCGTTGCGGCTACTGCACGTTCGCCAAGCCGCCCGCCCGGCTCGACCACCCCTATCTCGATATCGACGCCGTGCTCGACATCGCCCGCGCGGGCACGGCAGCCGGTTGTCACGAAGCGTTGTTCACCCTCGGCGAGGCACCGGAGGAGCGATACCCGGCGGCCGCGGAATGGTTGCAGGCCCACGGCTACGGCTCCACCGTTGATTACCTCGTCGCCGCGGCGGGCGCGGTGCTCACCGAGACCGGCCTGCTCCCCCACGCCAACGCCGGCGCGCTCCACGAGGTGGAGTTGGCGCGTCTGCGAGCGGTGAGTCCTTCGCAGGGGATGATGCTGGAGTCGCTCGCCGACCGACTCCACGAACTCGGCGGTCCGCATCATCGTGCCCCCGACAAGACCGCCGCACGGCGGTTGGAGACCCTCGACGCAGCGGGCCGTGCCCGCGTGCCGTTCACCACCGGGATCCTGGTGGGTTTCGGCGAGAACCCGGCCGAACGCATCGACGCGCTGGTCGCGATCCGCGCCTCGCACGCCCGTCACGGTCACGTGCAAGAGGTGATCGTCCAGAACTTCCTGCCCAAGCCGGGAACTGCGATGCACGACGTGCCGGCCTGTGACCCGGAGGAGTTCGTCCGCACCATCGCGATGGCGCGGATCGTCCTCGGCCCCGAGATGCACCTCCAAGCACCGCCGAACCTGAGCGACCCCGACGAACTCGCGGCCCTCGTCGGCGCCGGCATCGACGACTGGGGCGGCGTCTCTCCCGTCACGCCCGATCACGTGAACCCCGAACGTCCGTGGCCCGCGCTCGACGCGCTGCGTGCGGCCACCGAAGCCGCGGGCAAGACTCTCGCGCCGCGTCTTACGGTCTATCCGGAGTACGTACGCGACGAAGCCGAATGGTTGCACCCCGACGTGCGCACCGCGGTCCGGCACGCCTCCGACCTCGAAGGCCTCGCGCGAGACGACCACTGGTACAGCGGCGCCGACGAGACGCCGCCCACGATCCGTACTGTCGCGGCCCGGTCGCGCCGCGACCAAGAGCGGGAGAGGGCGTCCCAAGACGCGCCCCCTCCCGCCGCGACGAGGAACAGTGTTGGGACGTCCGTGGCCGGAGCGGCCCGGTCGCGCAGCGACCAAGAGCGGGTAGGGCGCGGGCATGTGGCCGAGGTGCTCGACGGGGTGATGCTCGGACACGAGCTCGGCGAGGCCGAGTTGGTCACGTTGCTCGAAGCCCGCGGTCCCGAGGTGCACGCGGTGGCCGACGTCGCCGACCAACTCCGGCACGACATCGTGGGAGACGTCGTCACCTTCGTACGGAACCGCAACATCAACTACACGAACATCTGCACGTTCAAGTGCAAGTTCTGTGCGTTCTCCAAGGGTCCGCTGTCGCTCAACCTGCGCGGTGACCCGTATCTGCTCGAGATCGACGAGATGCAACGCCGCGTCGTCGAGGCGGTCGAGTGTGGCGCCACCGAGGTGTGCCTCCAGGGCGGGATCCATCCCGACTTCGACGGCAACTACTACCTCGACGTGATCCGTCTCGTGAAGGAAGCGGCACCGAGCCTGCACGTCCACGGGTTCACCGCGCTGGAAGTGACCGAGGGTGCCCGCCGGCTCGGCATGGACCTGAGCGAGTACCTCACGCTCGCCAAGGAGGCCGGCCTCGCGACGCTCCCCGGTACCGCGGCCGAGATCCTCGACGACGAGGTGCGTGCGGTCATCTGCCCCGACAAGATCAACACCGAGGAGTGGCTCCACGCGCACCGCACCGCCCACGAGGTCGGGCTGCGGTCGAACGTGACGATCATGTTCGGTTCGGTCGAACGGCCCGAACACGTGGCGCGCCACCTCCTGCGGACCCGGGACCTGCAACGCGAGACCGGCGGGTTCACCGAGTTCGTCCCGCTTCCGTTCGTCCACATGGCGACGCCCATCTACCTCATGGGCCGCGCTCGGCGCGGCCCCACGTTCCGCGAGGTCCTGCTGATGCACGCGGTCGGTCGCATCGCGTACGCGGGCACGATCGACAACATCCAGATCTCATGGGTGAAGACCGGTGTCAACGGTGCCCAGCAGGCCCTGACCGCGGGTTGCAACGACCTCGGTGGGACGCTGATGGACGAGAACATCTCCCGCGCCGCCGGTGCGAGCCACGGGCAGGAGGCCGACGACGACATGTTCCACGCGATCGTCGACCCACTCGGCCGACCGCTCGAACAGCGCACCACGCTCTACGGGCGGACTTCTACGGTCGGCCGCCGGTTACGGCCGCCGCCCGAGACGATCGCCCCCGCAGCCGCGACGCCGGTGGAAGTCCGACCGCGAGCGACCGCCACCATCTGATCACGGCACGACAACTCATGGGGGAAGCCAACGTGACCAGTTCCGAGATCGACGTCGTCGCGATCGGCAACGCGCTCGTCGATGTCCTGAGCAACGAAAGCGACGAGTTCGTCGCGTCGCACGGGATGGCCAAGGGCGGCATGGATCTCATCGACACGCCCCGCGCCGAGATGTTGTACGCGGCGATGGGTCCCGGCATCGAAGTCTCGGGCGGCAGCGCAGCCAATACGGCGGCGGGGGTGGCGTCACTCGGGAGCCGGGCGGCGTACATCGGCCGGGTGCGCGACGACCAGCTCGGCACCGTGTACATCCACGACCTGCGCGCCGCCGGGGTGCACTTCGAGACGACGCCGGCCACCGACGGTATGGCCACGGGTCGGTCGCTGATCATCGTGACGCCCGATGCGCAGCGGACGATGAACACCTACCTCGGTGCCTCCTCGGAACTCACGGCCGACGACGTCGATCGGGATCTGATCGACGCGGCCGCGATCACGTACCTCGAGGGCTACCTCTGGGACTCGCCGTCGGCGCAGGATGCGTATCGCGTCGCCGCCGACATCGCCCACACCGCCGGTCGCCGCGTCGCACTCACGCTCTCTGACGGCTTCGTCGTGGATCGGCACCGCGACACGTTCCTCGACCTCATCGCGGGCTCGGTCGACCTGCTCTTCGCCAACGACGTCGAGATCCAGATGCTCTACGAGGTCGACACGTTCGACGCCGCCATCGAACGGGTGTGCAACTACTGCGAGATCGCGGCGATCACGCGCGGTGCGCTCGGCTCGGTGTTGCTCAGCGGGGATGACGTGGTCGAGGTGGCGGTCGAGCCGGTGCCCGGCGGTGTGGTGATCGACACGACCGGCGCAGGTGACCTGTACGCCGCCGGGGTCATGCACGGTCTGGTGCGCGGAC
Source organism: Acidimicrobiia bacterium (assembly GCA_040003875.1). Classification (GTDB taxonomy): domain Bacteria; phylum Actinomycetota; class Acidimicrobiia; order IMCC26256; family JAENVU01; genus JAENVU01. Next base: position 3,384 of record JBDUBS010000524.1, read on the forward strand.
TCGACCTCCACGCGTGCGGCCGGCTCGGTGGCCTGGCGGCATCCGAGTGCATCTCGCATCTGGGTGCCCGACCGCAGACCTCGCTCGCCGCAGCGGCGGTCGCGGCCGGGATCGGGTAGCCGGGTCGTGGACCTCCCCCGCTACCGGACCGGGGACGCGGCACTCGACGCGCAAATCGCGGAGCTGATCGAGGAGGTCGCCCCCGATCACAGTGCCGACCTCGTCTTCGAGATGATCGTGACCGCGCTGCGCCTCGCCCGGGATCACGCCAACCGTGGTGACATGAAGATCGCGAACACCGCGCTCAAGGAGATGCGCTACGCGTTCTCGATCTTCTCTCCGTACCGTGCGGCGCGGAAGGCGTCCATCTTCGGGTCGGCGCGCACCCGGGCCGACGATCCGCTCTACGACCAGGCCCGCCGACTCGCGGCGCGGTTCGCCGAGCGGGGTTGGATGGTCGTGACCGGCGCCGGACCCGGGATCATGACCGCCGGGATCGAGGGCGCGGGTGTCGACAACGCGTTCGGCGTGAGCATCCGACTTCCCTTCGAGGCCACGACGAACGATTTCCTCGCCGACGACCCCAAGCTCGTGAATTTCCGGTACTTCTTCACCCGCAAGCTCAGTTTCGTGAAGGAGTCCGACGCGTTCGTGCTGCTCCCCGGAGGATTCGGGACGCTCGACGAGGCGTTCGAGACGCTCACGTTGATCCAGACCGGCAAGGCGCAACCTGCGCCGATCATCCTGCTCGACACGCCGGGGGGCACCTACTGGAAGGGCTGGCGTGACTTCGTCGTGGCCGAGTTGCTCGACCGTGGGTATCTGGCCCCCACCGACCTCGACCTGGTGATGATCACCGACGATGTCGACGCTGCGGTCGCCGAGGCCCTTGGCTTCTACCGCAACTACCACTCGATGCGATTCGTCGGCCGGGACATCGTGCTCCGGGTCCAACGCGCGCCCGACGCCCAGCACCTGGCCCGGCTCAATACCGAGTTCGCCGACATCGTCGAATCGGGCGAGATCCATACCTCGGGACCGACGCCGCGCGAGGAGCGCGACGGCGACGAACTCCATCTCGACCGGGTCACGTTCCGCTTCGACAAGTACCACTGGGCCCGGCTGCGGCGGCTCATCGACGCGCTCAACGGCCCGTAGCGGTCAGTTCTTGGTCTGCTTGTAGGCCGCGAGCGCCCGGATGCGGGCCTCGGCGTGGTCCACCAACGGCTCGGGGTAATCGACGCCGAGTGTGATGCCCGACGCGGCGAGTTCCAACGGCCCGAGTCGACTCGGCTCGTGGATGGCGGTGTCGTCGAGCGCGGCGAGCTCCGGGACCCACCGGCGGAGGTATCGGCCCGAGGGATCGAACCTTCTGCTCTGCAGGGTGGGATTGAACACCCGGAAGAACGGCGCCGCGTCGGGGCCGGTGCCCGCGACCCACTGCCAGTTCCCGACGTTCTGCGGTACGTCACCGTCGGCCAAGAGGTGGCGGAAGTACCGCTCGCCGATCCGCCAGTCGACGAGGAGGTCCTTCACGAGGAACGACGCCACGATCATGCGGACCCGATTGTGCATGTATCCGGTGGCGAGCAACTCCCGCATCCCGGCGTCGACGATCGGGAAGCCGGTCCGGCCTCCCTTCCACGCCGTGAGCTCGTCGGCGTCGTTCCGCCAGTGCGGAATCTTGGTGGACTGGAGCGGCGTCGTGACCATGCCCGGGTTCTCGAAGAGGAGATGCGCGAACCAGTCGCGCCACGCGATCTGGCGGACGAAGGCGTCGCCATGCTCGAACGCCGCCGCCCGGCGGGCGACAGTGGCCGGACCAATCGTGCCGCGCTTCAGGTCGATCGAGAGGCGCGAAGTGCCGACGATCGCCGGGTGGTCGCGATCTTCGGGGTAGTCGTGCAGCCGCTCGTGCAGGAACTCCTCGAGGTGTTCCAGCGCGGCGGCCTCGAGGCCGGTGGGCGGCTGGTCGGCGCGGATGGGACGCTCGCCGTCCGGGGTGATGAGTGTTGCATCGGATGCGACGGCTTCGGGCGGCAGCTTCACCTGTTGCCACCGCTTCCAGAACGCACTGAACACCTTGGGGACGGAACCGGCCGCGGTCTCGATCGAACCGGGCGCACGGACCAGCGTGCCCCAGTCCCCGTGCCAGGAACTGGCGGTGCGCTTCGACACCGCAGACGCAGTGGCGCGATCCCGTCGGGTTGCGTAGGGAGTGACATCGAAGTTCCAGGCGACGTGGCGGGCCTCATGCCGGGTCACGAACCGCGGGATCTCGACCGCCGGGTCGCCGTGTAACCGGTGCAGGCCACCGGCGAGGGCGCGGTCGAGGTCATCCACCGCGTCGTCCACGGCCCGACGCCGATGATCGCCGGCCGCATCCCTCAGCACCGGGTCGACGACGTAGACCGCCGCGACCCGTGCGTGGTCGCGCGTGGCGCGTGCCCACGCGGCGTTGTCGTGCACGCGCAGGTCCCGGCGGAACCAGACCACCGCCAGCCCGGCACCCGTTCGCTTCGGAACCGTCTCGTTCACGGCCCCTCGTCCAAGTCGGAGCTGATCGGTTCCAGCGCGCGGATCGCCTTCTCGATGCCCCGCCGGGCCTGGAGGATCTTCTTCTCCGCGGCCGCCGCGGATTCGTCACCCTTGGCGGCGGCACGCAGCGCGTCGTACGCACGGTCGCGCAGACTCTCCTCGATCGTGCGGAGTTGCTCCACGAGGTCAGACATCTCCAAGGCGGGCCTCCAGTAGTTCGGCGGGGTGACGAACGTCGAGACCGGCCGCGCTCAGGTGCATGGCGCATCCCGGGTTCGCCGACGCGACG
>JBDUBS010000134.1:0-1869 GCA_040003875.1 Acidimicrobiia bacterium
GGCGAACAGGCGATCGCGCTCGGTGTGGAGTCGTCCGAGTTCGGCGGCGAGGACCATCCGTTCCTCATTCGCAGCGTGGATCCGGGCCACGACCACGCGCAGGTGGGCGGCGGCGGGATCGGTCTGTGGCAAGCCGCACGTGGGACAGCGCGCGGCGGTGCCGACGGTCGCGAGACACGACGGGCACCACAGTTCGGGCACCGGTCCGGGTTCCGGGCCGAGATCGTCTGCCATCAGACCTCCAGTGGGGTCTTCGACTCGCACGGGGCTCGGAACGTTACCGACGGGTCGTCCGATCTGGGGTTCACGCCTCGAGGAGCCGGCGGGCCTTGCCCAACGCGTCGTCGTGGTCGGCGCCGAGTTGCCGGACTGCCAATGCGAACCGCTCGACCGCGGCGTCGAGTTCATCCCGGATCTCGCGGGTCGGCATCTTCGGCGGGGCATCCGCCACGCTGGTTCCGCGCCGGCGCTTGCTCACCACGATGCCGTCTCGCTCCAGTTCCTTGTAGGCGCGGGCCACCGTGCCCGGCGCGAGCGCGAGGTCGTTGGCCAGTTGCTGGATCGTCGGCAGCCGCGCGCCGGGCGCGAGCACGCCGCCACCCACCATGCGCGCGATCTGCGCGCGGATCTGTTCGTACGGAGGCGTACCGGCCGTGCCGTCGACGGTGAGGATCACGAGATCGACCCCAGCGTGCTGCGAAACACCTCGGGCGCCGGAGTGGGTGTTCGCTGCGGTCGTCGCCAGGCACGCGCCGCTCGGCCCCACTGCAGGAGTGCGCCCAGGAATCCGATCACGGTCAGCCAGTAGGCCAGCCCGACCAGCCCGTGGTTGGGCCAGATGGTGCCGACGGTGTACCCGCGATCGGGGACGGTCACGCGGACGCGGTGCCGGACGCCGTCGGGGCTCTGCCACCCCACGTCGTAGTGGTTCGGGTCGGCGGAGCTGGCGCGGGCAGAGAAGGACGTGCTCAGTGGCTCGGCCTGGACGAGGAAGCGGTCATCGTGGGCGATGCCGAAGTACGTCTGCGTGCTCACCGCGGCGAAACCGAGGAGGAGCAGTCCGCACATCAGCACGCCGATCGTCGCGTGGTGGATGCCGCGCAATGCACTGGCGCGCAACACGTCGTCGACCCGGATCGACTGGGTGTCGCCGTCCGCGCGTCGGAGCTCGAGCGTGCGGCGTTGGAAACGCCGCCCGACGCGACCCGCGATGATCGTTGCGAATCCGACCGCGAAGATCGCACTCGCGCGCCCGAGTGGCCCGGCCGCAGTGGCCATCGCGAAGATTCCGTAGGCGAGGAGGAAACCGGCGAGCGAGTAGGTGATCGCAGTTGCGTGGACGGGCAGGTAGTCGCGCTCGTCGCGGGCGACGAGCCCGGCGCGCTGCGCGTCGGTCGTCGTCGGCTCCGGGCGGGGATGACCGGTGGCGATGGCCAGCATCGCCCCGGCCAGCAGTCCTATTCCCGCGCCGCCGATCATCCCGCCGGTGCCGAGGGGCGCACCGCCGAGGGCGCCGAGGACCATGCCGACGAGTCCACCGGCGACGCGACCGCGGCGGCTCCGCCCGAGCCATTCCTCCACGTGGTCGAGGTCTGCGGGCCTGGGAGTGACGTCGTTCGCGGCGAAGAACCGCGCCGCGTTCGGGCGGCCACCCGCGAACATCCCGATCACGATCGTGAGGAGGACGACGAAGCCGACAATCTCGAAGATGGCGAGGCGCATGTGGTCATCCTCGCGCTCGATTACAAATATGTCAATACATTGGAGGAATCAGACAGGGGGGCCACCACGAATGGGCCCGAGTGGGGGAGGGTGGGTTCTCTAGACTCCCCGCTACTCATGGACCTTTCGGAGCTCGATCTCGACGCG
>JBDUBS010000487.1:0-1867 GCA_040003875.1 Acidimicrobiia bacterium
CCGTCACTCGCATCGACGAGATCGCGGCCGAGGAGGGCCTGGCCGTCCTCGGCTGGCGTGACGTGCCCACCGACGCGTCGACCCTCGGCCAGACCGCGATTGCGGCGATGCCGAGTTTCCGGCAGTGGTTCATCGCCCGTGATGGCGCCAACGGTGTCGAGCTCGACCGGTGGGCGTTCGTCGTCCGCAAGCGAGTGGAGCACGAAACCGGCGTGTACTTCCCCTCGCTGTCGGCTCGCACGATGGTGTTCAAGGGCATGCTCACCACGCCCCAGCTCCAAGCGTTCTACCCCGACCTGGTCGACGAGCGGGTGGAGTCGGCGCTCGCCCTGGTGCACTCTCGGTTCTCCACCAATACGTTCCCGAGTTGGCCGTTGGCGCATCCCTACCGATACGTGGCGCACAACGGCGAGATCAACACGCTGAAGGGCAACCGCAACTGGATGCAGGCACGTGAGGCCCTGCTCGAATCCGACCTGATCCCCGGTGACTTGGAGCGGATCTTCCCGATCTGCACGCCCGAGGCGTCGGACACCGCGAGCTTCGACGAGGTGCTCGAGCTCCTGCACCTCGGCGGACGTTCCCTGCCGCACGCGGTGCTCATGATGATCCCGGAAGCGTGGGAGAACCACGAGTCGATGAGCCCCGACAAGCGGGCGTTCTACCGATTCCACGCCTCCCTCATGGAGCCGTGGGACGGTCCGGCGTCGATCGCGTTCACCGACGGCACCGTCATGGGTGCGGTGCTCGACCGCAATGGTCTGCGTCCGAGTCGTTACTGGGTGACGGCGGACGGGCTCGTGATCATGGCGAGCGAAGCCGGCGTCCTCGATGTCGACCCGGCGCAGGTGGTGAAGAAGGGACGGCTCGAGCCCGGTCGGATGTTCCTCGTCGACACGTCGCTCGCACGGATCGTCGACGACGAGGAGATCAAGGCCGAGTTGTCGGCCGCACACCCGTACCGCGAGTGGCTCAAGGCCGGCCTGATCCGACTCGACGACCTCCCGGGCCGTGACGTCCTCACGCCGGTGCGTTCGTCCCAGGTGCAGCAACAGCGGATGTTCGGCTGGACCGAGGAAGAGGTGCGGATCCTGATCGAGCCGATGGCCCGGACCGGGGTCGAGGCCCTCGGTTCGATGGGGACCGACACGCCGATCGCGGTCCTCTCGAACCGGCCCCGCATGTTGTTCGACTACTTCTCCCAGCTGTTCGCGCAGGTGACCAACCCGCCCCTCGACGCGATTCGCGAGGAACTGGTCACCAGCCTCGGCGGCACCATCGGGCCCGAGGCGAACCTGCTCGCCCCCGGCCCCGAGTCGTGCCGGCAGATCGTGCTGCCGTTCCCGGTGATCGACAACGATGACCTCGCCAAGCTGCGCTACATCGACGAACCGGGCGGTGTCGACGGATACCAGCCGATCACGATCGACGCGTTGTATCCCGTCGCCGAAGGAGGCGAAGGGCTGCGTGAGGCGATCGAGCAGATCCGGCGCGAGGTGAGTTCGGCGATCGCGGGCGGCGTCGACCTCGTCATCCTCTCGGATCGCTACGCCACCGAGACCCTGGCGCCCATCCCCAGCCTGCTCATCACCGCAGCCGTTCACCATCATCTGATCCGGGAAAAGACGCGTACGCGCGTCGGCCTCGTGGTGGAGACCGGTGAGGCGCGCGAGGTGCATCACATCGCGCTGCTCCTCGGATACGGCGCGGCGGCGGTCAACCCGTACCTCGTGTTCGACGTGTTGCGGGACCTCACCCGTGAGGGGCACCTCACGAGCACACCGTGCCAGGCGGCGAAGCAGTACATCAAGGCCGCGGGCAAGGGCGTCCTCAAGGTCATGTCGAAGATGGGGATCTCGACCGTCGC
>JBDUBS010000285.1:0-1866 GCA_040003875.1 Acidimicrobiia bacterium
CCATGAGCACGCCGTCGCGCCGGACCACCGCGCGCTCGGCCCGACCGTCGCCGTCCCAATCGCCCAGGCTCGGCGTGCCGACGAGCCAGCCGCCGGTGAGCTTGGGCCAGCTGTCGGGAATCGTGCCGTCCTGGGTCACCGCGCTGAGCGTGTACACGCCGTTGCCCGCGATCACCTCCTGACTGCCGTCGCCGTTGACGTCCGCGATGGCGGGAGTCACGAAGAACGCGAGGTCGGGGGTCTCTCTCGGGAAGGCCGGTCGCATCGCGCGGGTCACCGGATCCCAGGCCGCGAGTTGATCGTCCGAGGGAAGTTGCAGCTCCGGCGCGGTGGTGTCGAGCAGCCGCGAGAGTCCCGCCGTGGGGGCGGCGACGTCGAGATGGTCGCGTGCACCGATCTTGCCGACCGCGGGTCCGCCGAACGCGACGAGCATGAGCCCGACGTCCATGGAGTTACGCGCACCCCCGGTGCCGTTGCCGTCGTTGGCAGTGAGTCCGCCGTACCAGTGCAACGGGACGTCCTTGCCGCCGACCTGTCCGAGGGCGGACTTGCCGTCGGCACCGAACACGTACATGGGGCCGACCGCCGCCGCTACGGCGATCTCCTTCCCCGGATGCGCGGGGACCAGTTCACCGATCGCGGCCTGAGCCGAGACCCCGTTCCCGATGACGGGCAGCACCTCGCGCTGGAACATCCCGATCTTCACCGGCCAGCCGGGGAGGTACGCCTGCGCGTCGGGATGCGCCGGGTTCGGATTGGGGTTCGTGGCGTTCCGACCGAGGGGCGAGATCACGTACTCCCGCGAGTTCCCCGACGTCCCGGGGATCCCCCCGAACTCGGGCGCGTTCATCGGCTCGTCGTACTCCTCCTGCGCGCCGACGACGATCTCGGCGCGGCCGTCGCCGTTGAGATCCGCGAGCGCGGGCGTGGAGATCAGATCGCCACCATCGCCGACACCCGCGTCGGGCGTGAACGTGACGTGATGGGTCGTCGGGTCGATCGCCGCGACCTTCGTGGGGTCGACGACGAGCACGGGGAACCCGGCGACGGGGGTGCCGTTCCCGTGCCAGGCGTACACGTGCCGGTCGAGCGCGGCGCCGACGAGTTCGGGGATGTGGTCACCGTCGAGGTCGGCCGCCGCGAGCGAGTTCGCGAACCCGCGCTGGGTTCGGTTGACCGAGTCCTGTGCGGTCACCGAATCGGTCGAGAAGGCGGGGTTGGTGTGGACGTCCGCGAAGCCCGGCAACTCCTGACCGAACCGGTCCCAGGCGTGGACCCGCCCTTCGAGGTCGCCGACCGCGATGTCGAGCTGACCGTCGCCGGTGAGGTCCGCGATGACGGGCGCGCCGACCATCACCGCGCCGCGAGCCGGGGCGATCCTGTCGGCCAGTGACGTCCAGCCGCGCACCCAGTAGTGCGCGATGTCGGTCTTCACCGGGAACCCCGGGAGTTCGGTCATGTCGGCCCGGTACGCGTGGATGCGACCGTCGTCGGTGGCGAGCACCATCTCCTGCCCACCGCCCGGTTCCAGATCGGCGAAGACCGGACTCGCGGTCCCGCTGCCGGCCACCCGGCGGGGCATGCCCGCGACGAGCTGCGGATCGTCGTGGACGAAGACCTGCTTCTGCGACTCGCCGCGCAGACCGTTGGTCGGCCCGCCCTCGGCGGTCACGACCACGCGGAGGCGGACACTGAACTTCTCTTCACGCGACCGGCCGTTGTGCAGGTCGACCGGCGGGCCCTGCGCGCCGCCGAGCGCGGTGGCGACCGATGCGAGATCGAGGGTGGCGAGGTTGCCGTTGGTGGCCGTGGTCCGGTGGTGATCACCGTCGACCGCATGCCAGGTGTCGGTGCCCGGGTACGCGG
>JBDUBS010000546.1:0-1863 GCA_040003875.1 Acidimicrobiia bacterium
GCCGTCGACCAATACACGGTGACTGGCTTACCCGGCGCCGGCGGTGCCGAGATCGAGATGGGGAAGGCCATCGCCCGCGCGCCGGCGCTCCCCTCCACGAGGGAAGCGTCACCCACCGAGACCTCCGGGCCGGTGATCACCCCAGGGTGCGCGATGTCCCACGCACGCGCGGCCGCATCCCAGACTGCACGGTTCGTCGTCACCGTGAAGCACGAAGGCAGCGTTCCGGGGAAGGCGCCCGGGCCCAACCACACCATCGTGTTGCCGGAGCAGTTCACGTCGTAATTGGTGGGCATGACGAGGTTCCCGTGGTTGGTGGTCTGGTCGGCCCGGAAGATGGTGTTCGTGATGTTGAGTTTCGGACTGAGGGTCGCAGACTCATCCCACTTGAAGAACCCGCCGTGACCGGCCGCCGGACCTTTGTAGGTCGTCGGCATCGCCTGGAGTCGGACGAGCGAGTTACTGATGGTCCACGTGTTCAAGTGGCCATCGAAGTTCGTGCCGTCGGATCGACGCGCCGAGAACGCCACGTAACAACCGTCGAGGAACGAGTTCGTGACGGTGCCCGAGACCAACGAGTCGTTCTGGACGCAGTCGTCGTGGATGTACGACAGGTAGGCGTCGGAGATCAAGAAGTTCGAACTCGTGCCCTCGCGTACGGAAATTCCGTCGCCGTAGTTGAAGATGCGCGGGTGGCGGAGGGTGAAGTTCGCACCACCGAATCCGAACGCGGTATTGCCGTGAAAGGTATTCCACGTGGTGCTCACCCCGAACGTGCCCTTGATCGACCCGCCGTCCCAGCACACGTCGGCTCCCGAGTTGAAGTACACGGGATACGGGATGTTGCCGGTCCACGTCGCGGTGTTCGCGTCGACCCGAAAAAAAGCTTCCCATAAAAATAGAGCCGCTCGGAGGAGCAAAGCTCTACTTCCAAAACGGCTCGGTTTGATCAGCCTCGGTTTTTATACCACCGGCGGAACTGATCGTAGCGATACTTGGGGGCTGACAGATCCTCACGGATCGATTCCATCTCCTCGGCGTAAAAAACCGTGAAGGCCTGGTGGCGCCGGCGCCACTTGTCGCCATCCTTGAGCGACGACAGGCCGCGACCAATCCAAGACAGTTCAATCTTGAGGTCGGCCAGCAGGACGTGATAGCGCCGTTGCCAGCGGTTATCTTTAATGGCCTGGTCGATGACGGCCTGGCGCTGCCTGGCGTTCAGGTTGAACTTCATGTTGGCTCTTTTCTCAACTGAGGGTGGTTCACGGCTGGGCCTGAACCGGTGGGTGGTAAAAAAAGATAGCAACCTGTCGACGGACGAGGTCCTCACAAAATTGGTCATTCAAGCTCGCATCCATCCGGCTATCGCCAAATAGGACAATATGTATATTAACATATTTCCAAAGTTATAGCAACGGGCTGGTCACGTCGGAGTCGGTTCTCAATAAAAAACGGCCGGCCCGAAAGGAGTCGATGTGACTCTCCTTTCGGGTCGGCCCACACGGGCTCGACTGGTTTAGCGCTGACGATTTCCCGGAGTATTACGAGAGTCGTCGAGCCACCTTACCGGGTGTCGCCACTTGGAAACCGGTCGGTTTTCCTTCTGGCGTTTGTTGGCGGCGCTGACTGCCTCCTCGAAGTCAAGGTGGTTGGTGGAATGGAATATCCGCCCACTGTCGTCGCCGTCTTCGAACCTGATGGACATTATGATCCAATCTGTTGGGTATGGGACTGACATTACCTTAACATAATCGTGATGTAATTGCAATAGTCGGGTGGGGCCAGCTTGATTGGGCGTATCGGAGTCATGGGTCGCTCAGGTAGACATCCCCCACCCTGTTGGTTACCGCCGAACAGCCGGCT
>JBDUBS010000653.1:0-1861 GCA_040003875.1 Acidimicrobiia bacterium
AACGCCACCGTCATCCCGCCGACGAGTGCGACCAAGTAGATCGACCAGACCGGCGGATGACCGCTGAACGCGAGCGCCGCGAGCGCGAACGACTGCGCCATCGCGATGGCCTGCACGATGAGCAGGAGCCGCCGCTTGTCGGAGCGGTCGGCCACCAATCCGGCCCACGGCCCGAGGACCAGCACCGGTCCGAACTGGGCCGCGGCAAGAAGTCCGAGCGCGATGCCGCTGTCGGTGAGCGTGAGCACGAGCAGGATCTGGGCCACCAGCGTCAGCCAGTTGCCGACCTGCGAGATCAGTTGACCGCCGAAGAAGAGGCGGAAGTTGCGCACGTGGAAAGACCGGAAGGTCTCCCGGGTCCCGGCGCGCAGGCTCGCCGTGCGGGCGCTCACCGAGGGCCGGGCCGAACCGGGGTGGGCCGACGACCGCGGTCTGCCGCCGGAAGTCGTTCGTCGAAGGTCACCACCTATCGGTACCACGTTGCGGCGACCCCGGACCGTTCGGAGCGTGCGGACGGTCCTGGCCGGCGGCCAACCGAAGTCCCCGACTCAGCCGGCGGTGATGTACCCGCGGAGTTGCGACGTCTCGTCCTCGAGTTCGCGAACCCGCACCGCGACGATGTCGCCGATCGAGACCACACCGACGAGCTGGCCGTCCTCGATGACCGGGATGTGCCGGATCCGGTGTTCGGTGACCACTGCCATCAGTCCCTCGGTCGTGTCGTCGGGGCTGCAAGTGACGACGGCGGTGGTCATGACCGACGCGACCGACTCCTCGAGCGCGTCGGGCCCGATCGCCGCGAGGCGGCGTACCACGTCGCGTTCGGACACGATCCCGGTCACTGCCTGCCCGTCGTTCGACACCACGAGCGCGCCGACTCGATGGGTGGTCAACAACCGACTGACCTCCGCGACGGTGGCGTCCGGCGGCACCGTATGGATGTCGTGGCCCTTGCGGTCGAGGATGGCTGCGACCTTCATGGTCTCCTCCCTGTGATGGCGATGCGTCGGAGTGCGACACGTTCGCCATGTCCTCCGGCGGACCACCAGCATGACGCCACCTGGCCCCGAGTACAACGGTTTGCGGCACAACGGTTTCCGGCAGAGGTCTCCGGCATCGGGGTGATGGGGCCGGGGGCAATGGGGCCGGGAGCGAACGATCCTCGCAACCACGGTGAAGGCCAACCCGGGTTTCGGCCGGGCCCGTCATGCCGACCACACTCGGCGCCCGACCGGATGGCAATCGCGAGGGCACCGTGAGGCACACCCTCAGCGCGCCGCGCCCCCCGGACGACGAACCCGATCAACACGCGCCCCACAAGCCGAGCCGCGCGCGTTTGGCGGCGAGTTCCTCCTCGATCATCGTGCGCGCGTGTGCACCGTTCGGGGCGATGATCAACACCCGCGCGTAACCCTGCTCCAGCAACTCGTCGTTGAATCTGCGACCGTCGAGGATGATGTACGCGAGCAGCCGACCGTAGATGTCGCGATGCTCGACGTCGAGTTCGAGTTGCACCGCGCGCCCGGTGAGGCGCTGCTCTGCGTAGGCCGATGCCTCCGGTCCGTAACACTCCACCGGCTTGGTCGGATGGTGGGTTTCTGGAGTGTTGATCCCGAGCAGGCGGACCGTGTCCGGCCCGCGTGCCGTCTGCACGTGCACGGTGTCACCGTCGACGGTCTCGGTGACGCGCGCGGCGAATCGGGCACCGGTGGCGGAGTTCGTGGAGGCACCGGGACCGAGGCGACCGAGCCACCACCCCGCGACCGAAGTGGCGGCGATGACGATCGCCACGACCACGGCTCGGGTTCGAGCCAAGGCGACCGACCTTAGCGGGACTCTACGACCACGCCGATCTTGCGTC
>JBDUBS010000075.1:0-6164 GCA_040003875.1 Acidimicrobiia bacterium
ATCCACCACTTCAAGCTCTTCACCGAGGGGTTCCGTGTGCCTCCCGGCGAGACGTATGCGGTCGCCGAGTCACCCCGCGGCGAGGTCGGTTGCTACATGGTGAGCGACGGCACGGGGAAGCCGGTGCGCATGCACATCCGAGGGCCGTCCTTTTACAACCTGCAGTCGATGGATCCGATGATCGAGAACCGGATGGTCGCCGACGGTGTGGCGATCATCTCGTCGGTCGACCCGATCATGGGCGAGGTGGACCGGTGAGCTTCAACGCGACCAACATCACGCGCGCCCACGAAATCATGGCGCAGTACCCGAAGGTGAAGTCGGCGATCCTGCCGCTCGCCCATCTCGCCCAGGATCAGGACGGATGGCTGAGCTTGGATGCGATGCACGAGATCGCCGAGCTCGTCGGGGTGACCCCGGCCGAGGTCCTCGGTACGTGCAGCTTCTACACGATGTTCAAACGCAAGCCGTGCGGCAAGTACCTCGTGAGCGTGTGCACCAACGTCACCTGTCTGGTCCTCGGTGGTCCCGAGATCCTCGAGCACCTTCAGGACCGGTACGCGACGGATCCCGAGGTGACCGTCGAAGAGGTCGAGTGTCTCGCGGCGTGCGGCAACGCACCGTCGATGCAGGTCAACTACGAGTTCCACGAGCACCTCAACCCCGGGCTCGCGGCCGCGGTGGTCGACGACTACAAGTCGGGAACGTTGGTTGCCCGCACCATCTCGGGAGGCCGGGTATGAGCGAGGGACGGCGATGACCGCGACCGAGACGCGTCTCGTCACCGCGCGGTTGCGCGAGCGGCCCCAGGACTCGTGGACGATGGAGGGCTTCCTCGCGTCCGGCGGGTACACCGCGCTGCGCCAGGCCCTGGGCATGGATGCCGCCACGATCGGTCCGGAGGTCGTCGGTCCGTCCGGTCTGCGGGGCCGGGGCGGCGCAGGATTTCCGGCGGCCACCAAATGGTCGTTCCTGCCCGCCGACTCCTTCCCGCGCTACCTCGTCGTGAACGGCGACGAGGGCGAGCCGTCCACGTTCAAGGACCGGATGCTCGTCGAGCTCGACCCACACCAGCTCGTCGAGGGAATCGCGATCGCGTCGTACGCGATCGGTTGCAACCAGGCGTTCGTCTACGTCCGGGGTGAGTTTGCGCTCGGATACGAGCGGCTCACTCAGGCGATCAAGGACGCGCACGCAGGCGGGTTCCTCGGCCGTGACATCCAGGGATCCGGTTTCGACCTCGAGATCGTGGTGCACCGCGGCGCCGGCGCCTACATCTGCGGCGAGGAGACGGCGCTGCTCGAGAGCCTCGAGGGCGAGCGCGGGATGCCGCGCATCCGGCCGCCGTTCCCGGCCATTGCCGGCTTGTACGCGAAGCCGACCGTCGTGAACAACGTCGAGACGTTGTCGACCCTGCCCCACATCCTGCAGATGGGAGGCGCCAAGTACGCCGAGTTGGGTGTGAACAAGTCGACCGGCACGCGCATCTTCTCGCTCTCGGGTCATGTGAAGCGGCCCGGCAACTACGAGGTCGAGCTCGGCATCACGTTTCGCGATCTCATCGAGTCCCCGGAACTCGGCGGTGGCGTCCCGAACGGCCGCACGGTCAAGTTCTTCATCCCCGGCGGAGCGTCCAGTCAATGGCTCACCGGTTCCGACGAGCACCTCGACGCGCCGCTCGACATGGACTTCGTGCAGCAGACCTACAGCGTCATGCTCGGGTCCGGCGCGGTGATGGTCTATGACGACACCACGAATCCTGTGCTGGTGGCGTGGCGGCTCGCCAAGTTCTTCGCCCACGAGAGTTGTGGCAAGTGCACGCCCTGTCGCGAGGGCGCCGGCTGGTTCGAGAAGGTGCTCTACCGCATGTCGCACGGGCAGGGCCGCCCGAACGATCTCGATCTCCTGGTCAGCGTCGGCAACTCGATCTCGCCCGGCGTCGTCAACGCACCGTTCACCCAGACCACCATCTGCCCACTCGGGCCGTCGGCGGTCTCGAGCGTCGCGAGCCTGCACCGGTACTTCCAGGACGAGGTCGCCGAGATGTGCTCGAACGGCCACCCCTCCATCCCGGTGAGTGCGTCGTGAGTGACAGTCCGAGCAAGAGCGAGGCGACGACCTCCACCACTGCGACCACCGGTGCGCCGAGCGTGGCCCGAGCGGCCCGCCCCGAAGGGGCAAGAGTGCAAGAGATGGTGAAGGTCACGATCGACGGCAAGACCGTCGAAGTGCCCAAGGGCGAGTTGCTGATCAAGGCCGCCCAGGAGCACGGCACCTACATCCCGCGGTTCTGTTGGCACGAGCGAATGAAGCCCGTCGGCATGTGTCGAATGTGTCTCGTCGAGGTCGAGGGTGTGCGCGGGTTCCCTCCCGCATGCACCACCCCGGTCGCCGACGGCATGGTCGTCAACACGCTGTCGGACGCGGTGAAGAGCGTGCAGGGCGGCATGCTCGAGTTTCTCCTGATCAACCACCCGCTCGACTGCCCGGTCTGCGACCGGGGCGGCGAGTGCCCGCTCCAGGACATCACGCTCGCGTTCGGCCCGGGTGAGTCGCGATTCACCGAGGAGAAGCGGCACTGGGAGAAGCCCATCGCGATCTCCGATCTGGTGCTGCTCGACCGTGAACGGTGTATCCAGTGCGCACGGTGCACGCGCTTCGCCGACGAGATCGCCGGCGATCCGCTCATCACGTTCAACGAGCGCGGTGGCCACACCGAGATCGCCACATTCCCCGATGAGCCGTTCGCGTCCTACTTCTCCGGCAACACGGTGCAGATCTGTCCCGTCGGCGCGCTCACGTCGAAGCCCTACCGCTTCAGGGCGCGCCCGTGGGACCTCAGCGCGGTCGAGACCAGCTGCACGATGTGTGCAGTGCACTGCCGCGGGGCGTTGGAGTCCAGCTCGAACCGGCTGGTGCGACTGCTCGGCGTCGACAGTGAGCCGGTCAACCATGGTTGGTTGTGCGACAAGGGCCGCTACGGGTACGACGCGGTCAACGTCGACGACCGGGTGCGACAGCCGATGGTCCGTCGTTCGGGCGAACTCGTGGCGTGTTCGTGGCCCGAGGCGCTCGATGCCGCGGCCGACGGCCTCCGGAACGCGTTGGCAGCCGACGGGGCTGCGAGCGTCGCGGTCCTGGGTGGCGCGCGCGGCACCAATGAGGATGCGTACGTGTGGGCCCGCTTCGCCAAGGGAGTCCTGCGTACCGACAACGTCGACGCCCAGTTGGGCGACGGTCTGCCCGCGGAAGTCGTCCTCGGACTCCCGCACGCGACGATCGCCGACCTCGACCGCGCGCGCGGGATCGTGGTGCTCGGCGTCGACCTCAAAGAAGAGCTGCCGGTCTTGTACCTGCGGGCGCGCCGGGCCGCCGACGAACTCGGCGTTCCGCTCATCGAACTGTCTCCCGTGGCCACCGGGCTCGCGCGTTACGCCGCCGCGAGCGTGCGTTACGCACCGGGTGAACTGGCCGACACGGCGCGCCGCCTCGTGGGTGCGCTCGGCGGTACGCAATCCGGTGACCCAGACATCGACGCGGCGACCGAGGCGTTCGCGGGCCGCGACGGCGAAGTCGTCGTCATCGTCGGTCGCGCCAACCTCGCTGAGCGCGCCGATGCCACCGTGGCCGCGATCGCCGAACTCGCGTCCGTCGATGCCGTCCGATTCCTCGTCGCCCTGCGCCGCGGCAACGTGCGCGGTGCACTCGATCTCGGGCTCGCGCCGGGATTCTTGCCCGGTCGGGTGGAACTCGAAGCCGGGCGCGAGTGGTTCGAGGACGCCTGGGGCGCGGTCCCGAAGGATCGGGGCATGGACGCGCTCGGCATCCTCGATGCTGCCGCGCAGAACCGCATCGGCGCACTGGTGCTCCTCGGTGCCGATCCCGTCGCCGACTGTCCCGACGCGACCCTCGCGGCCGCCGGCATCACCGGAGCCCGGTTCGTGATCGCGGTCGACACCATGATCACCGAGAGCAATCGACGCGCCAATGTGTTTCTACCGGTGACGGCGTGGGGTGAGCAGGACGGCAGCGTGACCAACGTCGAAGGCCGGGTCCAGCGCGTTACCCGCAAGATCTCGCCCGACGGCACGCCGATGCCCGACTGGCGGGTCGCGGCAGAGCTGGCGTTGCGCCTCCGCGAGGACTTCGATCTCGCCACGGCCGACGAGGTCCAGGATGAGATCGCACGCGTTGCGCCCGCGTTCGCGGGCCTCGACAGCGCCGTCCTCCGACGCGCGCGCGACGGCGCGGTGCTCCCGATCGCCGATCATCCCGACGAGCTGGTCCTGAGCCGGCTCTCGATGGCCCTCACGGACGCGTCATGGGAGCCGATCGCCCCGGGCCAGGCGGACCCGATCCCGCCGGATCCCGAGCCGTCCCCGGTGGGTGATGTCGACGGCCCCGCCACTGACGAAGCCGCCGACGAAGCCGAAGCCGGCGAGCCGGTGCCGGAACCCGAGCCCGAGTTGGCGTCACCGGCGCTGCACACGTGGGACGGTGCGATCGCGGCTCCCGGACAGCCCGGCCGCGATGCGTACGCTCTCCGCCTCGTGAGCAGTCGTGTCCTCTACGACGGTGGTGTCATGACCACGGCCACACCGTGGTTCGCGCCCCTGGTCCGACCCGCCGAACTCCGAGTGCACCCTCAGGATCGCGACCGCATCGGCGTCGACGACGGTGGCACGGTCCGAGTGACCTCGGCGCGGGGTCAGCTCGACCTCGCAGTTCGCGGCGACCATGCGGTCGCGGCGGGCACCGCCGTACTGGCGTGGAACCTGCCCGACCACGGTGCCAACGCGCTCGTCGACGCCACGAGTCTCGTGACCGACCTCCGAGTGGAGTCGATCCGATGAGCGCCGCGATCGCTGTGACTTCTCGGATCGAGTGCGGCGCGGGGCCCGAGCGGCCCGCTGCGCAGCAGCAGGAGCGGAAGCGATGAGCGCCGCGATCACTGCGTCGGATCCGCTGCTGAGCCACGGGATCGACCTCGAGGTCGTCCTCATCGTGATCGCCAAGACGGTCGTGGTGTTCGCACTGCTGCTGGTCCTGGTGATGTTCTACATCTGGTTCATGCGCAAGGTGATCGCCGACATGCAGAACCGGATCGGTCCGGACAAAGCGGGTCCGTGGGGAATCCTCCAGACCCTGGCCGACGGCATCAAGTTCTTCTTCAAGGAACAGTCGATCCCCGACACGGCCGACCGCACAGTGTTCCGGCTCGCGCCATACCTCTCGGTGCTCCCGGCGTTCCTCGCGTTCTCGATCATCCCGATCGGCGGGAAGGTCTCGATCGCCGGGCACCAGACCTATCTGCAACTCGCCGACCCTCCGATCGGTGTCCTGTTCCTCTTGATGATGTCGGGTATCGGGCTCTACGGGGTCATGCTGGCCGGATGGTCGAGCGGATCCAAGTATCCGTTGCTCGGCGCGGTGCGCGCGTCCGCGCAGTTGCTCTCATACGAGGCCGCGTTCGGATTGTCGATCGTCGCGGTGCTGCTCCACGCTGGCACGCTCAGCACGAGCGGCATCGCGAATGCACAAGCGTGGACGAACTGGCACTCGTTCGTGACCGACTGGTACTGGAGCATCTCTATCGTGTCGTTCGTGATCTTCGTGATCGCGGCCGTCGCCGAGACCGATCACCCGCCGTTCGACCTGGTGGAGGCGGAGCAGGAACTGGTCGGCGGTTTCCACACGGAGTACACGGGGATCCGCTTCGCCATCTTCTTCTTGGCCGGGTTCATGAACGTGATCACGATGTCGGCGATCGCGGTCACGCTGTTCCTCGGTGGACCGTCGGGCCCTGCCCTCGGGTTCCTACCCGCCCACGGCGTGGTCAACGTGTGGATCATGCCGGTCTTCTGGTTCTTCACCAAGCTGATGGCACTGTTGTTCGGGACCGTTTGGCTGCGGGCAACGCTGCCCCGGTTGCGCTATGACCAGCTGATGGATCTCGGCTGGAAGTGGCTCATCGAGCTCGCCTTCCTGGCGGTGATGGTCACCGCGGTGGTCGTCGTCGCCCGGGACCAGGGCTGGGATCGGTGGATCGCAGTGCCCGGTGCGTTCGGCGGTGCCATCCTGATCCTCGGATTGCTGCGGCTGTGTATGCCCACGCGCGACGAGACCGTCAGCGAGGTGGCCTGACCGATGGGACTCGCCAAGGG
>JBDUBS010000586.1:0-6160 GCA_040003875.1 Acidimicrobiia bacterium
TCAGCCCGACCTCGTTGTCACGCTCCCACTGCTCGACGTACTCGCCGTTGAGTTCCTCGACCATCGCCCGGTGCTCGTGGCGAGTGCCGAGCCACTCGTCGAACTCTGCGTGGACCGAGCGCTCGAGGTACGGCCGGTAGTCCTCCACGTAGAGGCCCGCGTGCGTATCCGACGACACGATCACGTACGGGGCGTTGCTCTGATCGATGCCCTCCACCGGATTTCCCATATCGCAGTCCCCTTGCCGGTTCTATGACGGTGTCCTAGAGTGCCTATGACACTGTTACAGAGCCGGAGAGGATGTGCAACCGCATGGCCCGAACCGCCGCACCCTCCGATCAGGACGCGGCCGAGCGCTCCGGACGGCGCACCGGCCTGGAACGCGACGACATCGTGGCCGCCGCCCTCGATCTCGTCGAACGCGAAGGCCCCGCCGCGCTCACGATGCGCCGGCTGGCCACCGAACTCGACGTGGGGACCCCGACGATCTATTGGCACGTCGCCAGCCGCGACGAGCTCGTCGCCGAAGTCATCCGCCTGCAGTCGAGCCGCCTGGCCGAACAACCAATCACCGGCACGACTGCCCGGGACCGCGTGTTCAGTGCGGCGCGGAACGTCTGGACCAGTTCCATCGAACATCGAGCCACCACCTCACTCGCCCACCAGACCGGCACGTCGTCACTGCTGGCCCACCACCTCGAAGCCGCACTGGTGATGGAACTCGAGGCCGCGGGCCTCGTCGGGCCCGATGCGGCCGAGGCGAGCCGTGCAATCCTCATCACGATCAGCGGCGCCTTGGTACTCGCGCTGCGCGATCTCTCGGCATCGCCCCCCGGTTCCCGACCCGACGAGTTGTGGGCCACGAGCAACGCGCCGATCGCAGCTGCGACGCGCGACGCCCTGCGCACCGAACCCGACCTCGATGCCCTCTCGGCCATCACGCTGCGAGCCGCAATCGATCACTTCGTCCCGGCCTGACCGGACCAGACCGAAATGAGGAACACCATGGGTGATGCTCCAATGTCCCGGCCCGGTGAGGTCGCCGGTTGGCCCAAGCTCGTCGTCACCTACACCACCGATCCAGCCGCCATCGCGTCGTTGCTCCCGACGGGGATCGAGGCGTTGGATCCGACCGTGACCGTGGGCTTCTACTGCGTGCCGGTCCTGGGCGAACCCGAGTACGGCGTGAGCGTGAAGGTGCCCGCCGCGTGGAAGGGCGTCGAGGGCCACTACAGCCTGGGCCTCGGCATCGACCAGGAAGCCGCGGTCCACATCAGCGGCGAGACCAACGGCCAGCCCAAGTTCCTCTGCGACATCGCGTACTTCCGGCTCGGCGACGCGGTCACGGCGCGCGCCACCCATCAGGGCTACACGTTCGTCGAGTTCTCCGGCCGGACCACCGGCACGGCCGCGCCGCGCAGTGGCGAGTTCACCGAGCACGAATGGTGGACCAAATATTCGCGGGCCGTCGGCGGCGCGAGCGGCGCGTACGATTTTCCGCCGCACGTCGTCGACGTCGCGACCACCTTCGAGCAACAGCACATCGAGAATATCGACGGCTCGCTCCGGTTGCGCGACAGTCCGTGGGATCCCATCGCCCGATACCTCCCGATCGTCGAGGTCGGTACCGCGCAACTCGTCACCCACCAACCGAAGGCACGGGTGATCACCAACGCGGGCCCGCTCGACCCCGACGCGTTCTGGCCCTTCGCCGACGTCATCAGCGGTAGCCGCTGGCCCGGCGACCGCGGCGGACCGCGCCGTACCTGACCGCAGAACAAGAGAGGTCCCCATGGCTGCCACCACCGAGAAATACGTCGTCATCTCCGCGGACTGCCACGCCGGAGCCAGCATCCCCGGATACAAGCCGTTCCTCGCGTCGAAGTATCACGACGAGTTCGATGCTTGGGCCGCCAGCTTCGACAACCCCTACGACGACACCACCGGAACCGACGCCGACCGTAACTGGAACTCCGAACGCCGCGTGCACGAGATGGAGGCGGACGGCGTCGTCGCCGAGGTGATCTTCCCCAACACCATTCCGCCGTTCTTCCCCAAGGTCTCGCTCGTCAATCAGCCCCCCGGCGCGACCGACGGCGACCTGGCGCAGCGGTGGGCCGGGTTGCAGGCTCACAACCGCTGGCTGGCCGACTTCTGCAGCCAGACTCCCGGCCGGCGCGCCGGGATCGCGCAGATCATGCTTCACGACGTCGACGCGTCGGTGAAAGAGATCGAGTGGGCCAAGCAGAACGGGCTCGCTGGCGGCATCCTCCTGCCCGGGGCCCCTCCCGGCTCCGGAGTACCACCGCTGTACGCGCCGGACTACGAACCGATCTGGAGCGCCTGCGCCGATCTCGATCTGCCCATCAGCCATCACAGTGGCAGCGCCGTCCCCGACATGGGTCCCTACGACTCCGCGCAGATGATGTTCCTGCTCGAAGTCACGTGGTGGGCGCATCGCACCCTGTGGCACCTCATCTATTCCGGCGTGATGGAGCGCCACCCCACGCTGCAGTTCGTGTTCACCGAGCAGGGCACCGCGTGGATCCCGGAGGAACTGACTCGGCTCGACTACTACCGCGGCCGACTCTCCGGCGCGTCCGGTGCCGACGGCTCACAGGAGGCGAAGTTCGGTGCCGGCGCGGTGGAGCAACTGTCGTTGTCGCCCTCGGAGTACTGGGCCCGTCAGTGCCACCTCGGCTCGAGCTTCATCCGTCATCACGAGGTGGCGATGCGCGATGCCGTCGGGGTCGAGCGCATCATGTGGGGCAGCGACTTCCCCCACCTCGAAGGCTGTTGGCCCTTTTCTCGCCAACACCTGCGCCTCGCCTTTGCGGGCGTTCCCGAGGACGAGGTCCGGCTGATGGTCGGACAGAACGCCGCCGACCTCTATGGCTTCGACTGGGCGCAGCTCGAGGTCTTGGCCGACCAGTACGGCCCGACCCCTGCCGAGGTCGCGCAACCGCTCGCGGCCGATGACATCCCCGAAGAGTCGTTGCGCTGTCCCGCGTTCGCCGCGGCGCGGTTCCTCGGCAAGTAAGCCGAATACCGAACCACGTGAACTTCTGAGGAGCACTCCGATGTCGACCTCCGAGCTCGCCGAGCCGGCCATGTTCAACCCACTCGCCGAGGGCTTCGTCGCGTGGCCGTACGACCAGTACGCGCGGCTGCGCGCCGAGGACCCGATTCATCGGTCCGAGCTGCTCCACGGGTACTGCGTCACCCGCTTCGCGGACGTCAACGCGATCCTGCGCGACCCCACCGTGTCGTCCGAGATCGACAAGGCCACGCCCACGCCGCTCACCGTCGACGAGGTCCGACGCCGGGACGAGGCGACGCGCGGCGGTCGCACCCTCGTGCTCCTCGACGACCCCGAACACGCACGGCTCCGCAAGCTGATCATGGGTCCGTTCCGACCGCGTGAAGTGGAAGACGTACGCGCGCTGGTGGACGAGCGGGTCCGCGTGCGCATGGACCAACTGATCGCAGACCACGGCACGGGCACCATCGAGTTCGATCTCATCGCGGACTTCGCGTACCCGTTGCCGGTCGAGATCTTCTGCCAGATGCTCGGCATCCCCGAGGAGGACCACCCGGTCTTCCGCTTCTGGGTCAACTGCATCGCTCGGTCTCTGGACCCGGTGATGGGTGCGGTGGAACGGGAAGCGCTCGCGGTCCATTTCGACGAGATGCACACATTCATCGAGGGACTCGCGGCCGACAAGCGCAGTCGGGACGACGATGATGTCCTCTCGGGACTCGTCCATGCGCAGGCGGACGGTGAGAGCCTCACCCACGAGGATCTGATCACCCAGATCATCACGCTCTACGTGGCTGGGCACGAGCCGACGGCCGGGCTCGTCGGCAACGGGACGCTCGCGCTCCTGAAGCACCCCGACCAGTGGGCGCTCCTGCGCTCCGATCGGTCGCATCTCCGCAACGCGGTCAGCGAACTCCTGCGCTACGACGGACCCAACCAGTTCGTGCGCCGCATCGCCACCCGTGACATGGACTTCGCGGTCCCCGATGGCACCACCGCCATCCCCGCCGGGTCCGTGATCTACGCGTCGCCGGCATCCGCCAACCGCGACGAGGCCCGTTGGGGCGACACCGTCGACACCGTCGACATCACCCGCGCGGATGCCGGACAGCATCTCCAGTTCGGCGCTGGCGTCCACGCCTGCCTCGGCACCCATCTCGCCCGGCTCCAGGCCGAGACGATGTTCACCGCGCTCCTCGACCGGTTCGAGACCGTCGAGCTGGCCGGCGAGCCCGTCTGGAGCACCCGTATGGTCATCCGAGGCCTCAACCAACTCCCCGTGCGCGCCACCCTCCGCTGACCCAGGCTCATCAGGGTCCCTCCGACAAGTTCGCCGACCACCGGAAAGGTGACCATGACTGCAACGACCTCTTGGGGCACGATTCAGGGCCAGGAGATCACGTTCCCGATGGAGGTTCATGCCTTCAACGCCGCGACGATGGGATTCACGGTGCCGGCCGGACCGGCCCGCGCCCTGCTCCCCGGCGATGCGTTCGAGATCGTCGAGACCTCGGGCATGGCCCAGTTCATCGTGAGCATCTGCGACTACCGCGACAATCCGTGGGGTGACTACAACGAGGTGAACCTCGGCTTCCTCGCCCGCCCGGCGGGCGCGCCGGCCGAGGTCGTCGGCTCGTTCATCTATCGCATGCCGGTCAACCAGGAGTTCACCTGTGAGGCGGGCAACAAGGTGATGGGCTTCCCCAAGGTCGTGACCCGAATCGATGCCGCGTACACCGACCAGCGGGCCTCGTTCGCGCTATGGGACAACGGATCGATCGAGCTCGCGGTGTCGGTTCCGCGCGTCGCCGGGTCGACCGACGCCAGTCGGAGCGAGTCCGACAGCTACTCCTACCTCGACGGCGTTGCGTATTCGACACCCCTGGCGATCGACATCTCCTCAGGTGTGGTCTCGCCGGCCGACGTCGAGATCACGATCGGGAATGGAACCATTGGCGCCGAGCTGGCATCGCTCGGCCTGCCGATGACCCCCGACTTCTGCCTGTGGAGCGAGGGCATGTCCGCCACGTTTCAGCTGGGCACCCCACTCTGATCGGTCGGTGGGCGAGACGGCGCTGGACGCACTCGTGAATCGCGCCGGGGCTCTCGCGGTGAGTACATCTCGCGCGCGGGTTGCGGGATGGCCGGCTGGCCATCGGTCGGCAGTCGAACCGCAAGGGCGGCGCCGATGGCGATGAAGGTCAGGCCCCACAAGGACATGGCCAGGTTCGGGCGCGCTCCGGTGACGGCCAGGATCGGGAACATGAAGATGAACGGATAGGCGCCCATCGCGAGGGGCGCGAGGCGGCGCCATCCCTGCCAGCGTTGCGCTCGTACCACGGCGACGCCGGCCAGGAGCATGCCGATCCCGGTCGACACGGCCGCGACCGGGAAGAGGATCGACTCGTCGTGACCAAGGCCGATCGCAACGGCTTCGCCGACAAGGAACACGACCCGGCCGGCGATGGCGAGGTTCAAGCCGGCGCGGCCCCAGGCCGATTCGCCGACGACTCCGGCGCGCCGGAGGCCCAGAAGCCCGACGAGCACGAGGGCATGCACGGGGAGCCACGCGGCCTCGGTGACATAGAAGCCGGTCGTGCCGTCGGCCGCGTCGAGGCCCAGCAACCCGTTGGTCACCCAACCCAAACCCGCAAGTCCCCACGCGCCCGCGTACAGATTCTTCTGCTCCATGTCCGTCCCCTCGTAGCATCGCTATGGTCACCATAGTCATCATATATCGAGTAGGCAAAAGGTATGTTGGCGAGGTGGCGAAGCAAGGAACCTCCACATACCGGCAGTTGCAGGCCGAGATGACGAAGGACCGGATCGTCGCCGCCGCACGCCTTCTCATGGGTGAGCGTGGTTGGGCGGGCGCCACCATCGACGCCATCGCCGAACAGGCAGGTGTTGCCACCCCGACCGTCTACGCCGCGTTCGGCAACAAGCGCTCGATCGTCACTGCCATGCGCCAGGTCATGCTGCGCGACTCGAAGATTCCCGAACTCATGCAACAGGCCGCGACTGAGCCCGACGCCGCCCGGAGGCTCGAGCTGTGGGCCAGATCGATACGCCAGCAGATGGAAACCAGCTACGACGTCATCGCCATCCACCGTCAAGCGG
>JBDUBS010000425.1:0-6149 GCA_040003875.1 Acidimicrobiia bacterium
CGCTCGGCGCGGTCTGCGAGACGAGCAGGAGGTCGAACGCGTCGAGTGCACGCGCGACCGCGTCGGCCTCCGAAAGCCGGTCGCGCACCGCGTAGGGAAACGGCGCCACGAACACCCCGCTCGGCAACGGCTGGTATCCCGCGCGGTACCCGGTCTTCGAGGTCGTCATGGCCATGGTCAGGTGCGAGCGACCGTGGAAGGAGCCCTGGAACACGATGACGTTCTGGCGGCCGGTGGCGTGCTTCGCCAGCTTGACCGCAGCCTCGGTGGCCTCGGCGCCGGAGTTGGCGAAGAAGAACGTGTCGATACCGGGCGAGGTGATCTCCGCCAGCCGGTTGGCCAGTTGTTCGAGCAACGGGTGCCGGTAGCAGTTGACCTGCGCGTGGATGAACCGCGCCGCCTGCTCCTGGATCGCCGCGACGACCTGCGGGTGGCAGTGCCCCGTGCTCGTCACCGCGATGCCGCTCGTGAAGTCGAGGTATTCGGTGCCGTCACTGGTCGTCACGACACACCCCGAACCCGACACGACCGGGAGATCGGTGACCTGGAACCAGACGTCCGCGAGATGTGAGCCCATGACGAGCAGGCTACGCGCCGTTCGTCACACCATCAGAGGGCGGTGTCGCGACCTGGGTACCGTCGACGCATGACTTCCTTACGCGGCATCCTCCCGGCTCCGGTCGAGGACCTGCTGGACGTGGCCTTGGTGGGCGAACTCACCGTGGTGGACGCCTCCGGCCGGCCCGTGACCTACCCGCTCATCCCGCTGTACGACGGTCGGCACATCTTCATGACCTCGGCGGTGCTGTTCTCGAGGAAGCTCCGCCACATCAAGGCCAACCCCAAGGTGTCGGTGTCCCTGACCGACCCGGTCGGCGTCCCGGCGACTCCGTTCGCCCGCGCCACCATCCAGGGCGACGCACGCGTCGTGGAAGACGATCTCCATTCCGGTTGGGAGGCGCTGCTGCCACTCTGGCGGGCGAAGGAACCGGTCATCGACACGTTCGTGAAGAAGCGTTTCGGCATCCCGCTCTTCTTCGAACGCTCGATCATCGAGATCGCGCCGCGCCGGGTCCTCTACTGGCCCGGCGGCGACACGACCGCTCCACCCCAGGTGTTCACGCTCGAGGAGGCGGGCCGATGACCACGCTGACCCCGACCGAAGCGGTGCGGCGGGCCGCCGGGTTCTCCCACGTCGTCGTGTCGTTCGTCGACCCCGACGGCTACCCGACCAGCGTCGCCGCCGAGTTCACCACCGACCCCACCGCGTCGACCATCACCGTCGGCCCCGTCGACGCGAGCGCGCTGCCCCGGACCCCGAGCAACCTCTGTCTCACGGTGAGCCACATCCGGCCCCAACCCGGCGTCGGCTACGACGAACGGCGCTACGTGAACCTCTGGGGCGACGGTCGGATCGAGGGCGACACGCTCACCGTGACGGTCGAGCAGGCGAGCGGTTGGGACGAAGCCGACGTACCGTTCTTCGAGTACGCGGAGCGAGGCGTCCCGATCGCCCAGAAGTACTTCGACGACGTGGGCTCCAAGCCGCGTCTGTCGCGTTGGTGGAAGTTTTTTCTCGCCACCCGACTCCCGTTCCTCACCGCCACCGTCGTCCCCATCGCACTCGGTGGCGCGGTCGCCGCGTACGACGGCGCGTTCGCGTGGGGCTGGTGGATCCTCGCCCTCGTGGCCGGATGCGCGGTGCACCTCGGGCTCAACATCGCCAACGACCTCTTCGACGACGCGTCGGGTGCCGACGCCGCGAACACCACCCCGACGCCGTTCAGTGGTGGGTCACGAGTGATGCAATACGGATTGGTGAGTCGCCGCGCCATGGTCGGGGCGTGCACCGGACTGTACGGACTCGCGATCGTCATCGGTCTCGGCCTCGCCGCGGCACGCGGCTGGGACCTGCTGGCCATCGGCGTCGCCGGCGTGGCGCTGAGCCTGGCCTACACGGCGCCCCCGTTCCGACTGGTCCACCGCGGGCTCGGCGAACCGGTGACGGCCCTCGGGTTCGGCCCGGTGATGGCCCTCGGCGCCTACGTGTGTGCGCAGGCGTGGAGCTGGGACGCGGTGTATGCCTCGCTCCCGGTCGCGATCCTGATCGCGCTCGTGCTCTACGTGAACCAGATTCCCGATCGCCTCGGCGACGCGGCTTCGGGCAAACGAACCCTCATCGTCCGCTGGTCGGCCCAACGGGTCGAGCGGGCCTATGCGGCCGCAACCATCTTGGCTTTCGCGCTCATTGCGCTCGGTCCGGTCCTCGGGATCACCCCGTGGTGGACGCTCCTCGCGCTGGTCACCGCACCGATGGCCCGTTCGGTGCACCGCGGGATCCAGGCCAACTACGAGCAGCCCTACGCGCTGATGCCGGCGATGCAGACCAACATCGGCCTGCACCTCTTCACGGGCCTCCTGCTCGTGGCCGGGTACGTGGTCGCCACGCTCTGATTGCTCGTACGGCCTGATTGCTCGTTCGCTCGCACTCCTGATTGTCATGCCCCCAGTGGGGCTCGCGGCCTCGCGGCTCGCTCCGCTCGGAAGCCATGTGGGAGCTCGACTCGTCAGTCCGATTGCGCACGCCAGGCTGCGTTCGCGGTAGCGAACCGCCGCATGGTCCCCTCGACGTCGCGCGGACGCTCTTCGAGCGTGTCCTCATCCCACTCCGACCGCACCGCGGCGAAGAAGTCGCCGCCGTAAACGTGGAGCGCGACCGCGAACTCGCGCCGCGTGTTCGCGACGGCATGGATCGCATCGTGGCCCATCACGAGCACGTCGCCGCCGGCGAGTTCCCGGCCGCCCGTCGCCTCGAGTCCGTGCTCGGACCGGCGGAAGAACGCGTTGTCCTCCTGGCCGCCGTACAGGCCGACCACCGCGAACATCGCGTGCTCGTGCGGGTTCAGCACCATGCCCGGGGTCCACGCGATGTGGAGCACGGTCAGGTCGGCGGCGCGGTGGAGCACCTTGATCCCGCCTTCGGTGATGGGCCCGACCGCCGCACCGATGGCGCCCGGGTCGCGGATCAGCTCCTCCATGACATCCCGGACCGCGAGCGGCGGCGTCGGATCGGCGATCGCGATCTGGCACCGATCGATGATGGCGGCCACTTCGAGCATGCGGTCAGGTTAGAACCGTCACCGGTTGGGTCGCACCCGGACGAACGGGCTGCCGTGGGTCCAGGCGGTGGGATCGCCCGGCTCCCACCGTCCGGTGCCGAACGGGTGAGATTCGATGCGTTCCTCCGCGATCCGGATCGCAGCGTGCCCGGGCGCGCAGCCCCACTCCCGGGCCATCTCGAACACTCGAGCGGTGGTGCCCTCGATACGCGCAGCCGCGGAGATCGCGTTGTCCCTCGAGTAGCCGACGAACTCCTCGGCGATGTTGAGGATGCCACCCGCGTTCACGATGAAGTCCGGGGCGTAGAGAATTCCGCGCTGCGCGAGGGCATCGTCCATCTCGATGGAGGCGAGTTGGTTGTTGGCCCCGCCGCACACGATCTCGCAGCGGAGCTGCGCCACGTGGTCGGCGTCGATCGCGCCGCCCATCGCGCACGGCGCGAGCACGTCGCATTCCGCGGTGATGACGGCGTCCGGCGCGAGTACTTGCACCTTCAGTTCTTTCACCAGGGCCGCGACCCGGGCGTCATCGACGTCGCTCACGGACACCCGGGCGCCGTCTGCATGGAGCGACCGGGCGAGACTCGATCCGACCTTGCCCGCGCCCTGGATCACGACGTGTCGGTCGGTCAGCGTGGTGCTGCCCCAACGTTCGTTGGCCGCGGCGCGCATCGCGGCCCAGACCCCGAACGCGGTGACCGGCGACGGATCCCCCGACCCACCCTCGGACTCGCTGACGCCGGTCACCCACGGAGTGACCGCCGCGATGCCGTCCATGTCCGCGGTCGTGGCACCGACGTCCTCGGCGGCGAGATACCGGCCGCCGAGCGCGTCGATCGCGTTGCCGATCACGGCGAGTTGCTCGGCGCTGCGGGGGCCGGCTCCGGCCGCCCATCGGGTGACCGCCTTGCCCCCGCCCTGGAACAGACCCGCGGCCGACGCCTTCAGCGACATCGCCTTCGACAGCGCCAATGCGTCGGCGAGCATCGCGTCGTCGGAGTCGTAGTGCCAGAACCGGATGCCGCCGAGCGCGGGACCGAGCGCGGTGGAGTGGATCGCGATGATCGTGTCGATGCCGAGATCGCGGTCGACGATCCGCATCACTTGTTCGTGCGTCGGTACGCGGATCTTCGTGATCTCCATTGCGTCCGACCTTAGAGGAGCGTCTCGCGCACCGTCCTACCATCGCGGTGATGACCGACCCGCCCGGACTCGACGTCGCGACCACATTGCCTGCGCTCGCCTACCACGACGAGGACTGGTTCCGCCGCGAACGGGACGCGATCTTCGCCGCCACCTGGCAACTCGCCGGATTCCGCGCGCAGCTCGCGGCTCCAGGCGACTACGTGCGCCACGACGTCGCGGGACGCTCGATCGTCGTGTTGGTGGACGAAGGCGGTGCCCTGCGGGCGTTCCACAACGTGTGCCGGCATCGCGCCGGTCCGCTCGTCGCCGACGAAGGTGGCCACGGTTCGGTGATCGTGTGCGGCTATCACGGATGGACCTATGGCCTCGACGGCGCGCTGCTCCGCGCCCGGGATTTCGGTGACGCGACCGACTTCGACTCGGCCGACTTCGGGCTGTGGCCCGTCGCGGTCGACGAATGGCGCGGGCTCGTCTTCGTGCGGATCGCGCCCGAGGGACGCGGCCTGATGGAGACACTCGGCGATCTCGTCGACCGTTGTGCGGATCAACCCGTCGAGCGCCTCGTCTACAGCCACCGGGTGAGCCACGACGTCGACGCCAACTGGAAGACCTACACCGACAACTACGGCGAGGGATACCACGTGCCGTTCGTCCATCCGGAGCTGCATCGTCAGATCGACGCGCGGAACTATCGCGTCGAGGTCCACGACCACTGGGTCGAGCACACCGCGCCCACACGCGCCGGCGCGGTCACGGCTGGACTCTGGCTGTGGGCGTTTCCCAACCTCGGACTCAACTTCTACCCCGAGGGCATGAACGTGGAACGGTGGCTGCCACTCGGGTCGCGGCGTACGCGGGTCGTCTACGACTTCTTCTTCGCGGACCCGACACCGGCAGCCGCGACCGCAAACGCGGAGATCGAACGGCTCGGCGTCGAGGTGCTCGCCGAGGATCGGCGGATCTGCGAGGCCGTGCAACGCAACCTCGAAGCCGGGGTCTACACACGCGGACGGCTCAGTCCCCGGCACGAGAACGGCGTGTTCGCGTTCCAGGGTTGGGTGCGCGACGCGCTCGCGACCTACGCGGCGTCGGTCGGGTCGGCGTCGGTCGGGTCGAGCTCGAGCGACAGCGAGTTCACGCAGTAGCGCTGGCCGGTCGGGCGGGGACCGTCGGGGAAGACGTGTCCGAGATGGCCGCCGCAATGCGCGCACACGACCTCGGTGCGAGTCATCCCGTTCGACCGGTCGGTGTGCTCCTCGATCGCGCCGTCTTTGGCCGCGGCCCAGAACGACGGCCAGCCGCTGCCCGAATGGAACTTGGTGTCGGACGAGAACAGCTCGGCCCCGCATCCGGCGCAGCGGTACGTACCCGGATCCTCGGTGTCGGTGTATTCACCGGAGAACGCCCGCTCGGTGCCGGCCTCGCGCAGTACGGCGTACCGGTCCGGGCTCAGGCGGGCCTTCCAGTCCTCGTCACTCAGCGTCGTCGGATCGATCTGCTCGCTCACGATGGGCCTTTCGTCGGTGCGGGGGCTTCGGGGGGTCGGTGGAGGTCGGTGGGTCGACCGACTCCACTGTCTCGTCCGAACGCCTGACGTTACGGGCGCGGGACTCGATTCCACACTCATCTCCACACAATCTCCACAGGTGGAGGGGGACTCTCTCACCGGCACGTCCGTATCCTTGGCGGGTGCCTTCACCGACCTCGTTCGCGCCCTCCGCGCGCACCATTCTCGTGGTCGAGGACGAGGCCCCCATCGCCGACGCCATTGCCGCCCGTCTCCGGTCCGAGGGGTACGCCGTCGAGATCGCGTCCGATGGACCGACCGGCGTCGAGCGGTGCAACGCCCTCCGGCCCGACCTGGTCGTCCTCGACCTCATGCTG
>JBDUBS010000371.1:0-1855 GCA_040003875.1 Acidimicrobiia bacterium
CGCCTCGGGCTGCGAGACGACCTCGACCGTGACGAACCGCCCCGAGTTCAGCGTGGGCTGTCCGAACACGGTGTGACCGAGCCCGCTCGCGAATCCGCATCCGGACCGGTCGCAGTACGGATCGTGGGGCAAGCTCGGCAAGCCTGCCGCTCGTGCTTGCGCAAGGAGCCGCTCGGCGACCGCACGCGGCGCACCTCCGACACCGAGTACTGCGGTCCACCCGCGGTGGACGACCGGCGTTCCTCGCGCGGGCGACGCGTCAGGAACCTCGGGCAGCACGGCACCGGCGAGCACTGCGCCGCGCGGCACGGAAAAGCCGTCACCGAGTGGCGTGCCTGACTGCTGCAGCTCCGACGCTCGGATCGGGATCCCGTGGGCGCGATCGATCGCGCCCTCACCCGATCCGCGCCCGGCTCCATCGCACGCCCCGACCAGCACGACCAGGATCCCGAGCACCGAAGCGGACAGCAGGCCACGAAGCCGTCGCGGAGCGATCGCTACCGTCGAACCCGCCATCGTCCCAGCCGCCCGATCGTCAGGACGCGGCGGACTCCAACCTGGACACCACGGTCGCGGGGTCGGGGAAGTCGTGGCCACCGGGGGCGTCGGACTTGCCGGCGTAGGTGTCGCGGTATTCGTAGCCCGAGAGTTCGCCGATCTCGAACATCAACTCGTCGGTGACCTGACGGAGCACGAGGCGATCCTGCTCCCGCCCGGCGTAGTGGCCCATCGCGAGCGGTGGACCGAACCGGATGGTGACCTTGCGAAAGAGGCGGGGCAGCTTCGCGTCGGTGGGTTGACACTCGTCGGTGCCGATGAGTCCGACGGGGACGATCGGTGCACCGGTGGAGAGCGCGAGGCGCGCCACGCCGGTCTTGCCCTTGTGGAGCAGACCGTCGCGCGTGCGGGTGCCCTCGGGATAGATACCGAACACTCCCCCGGCAAGGAGCACGTCGGTGGCCGCGGCGAGCGCCCCGTCGGACGCGCTACCGCCTTCGCGCCGGATCGGGATCTGACCCACGGCCCGGAAGAACCAGGCGGTCTTCGGATCGTCGAAGTACTCGGCCTTGGCGACGAAGGTGACCCGGCGCCGGATAATCATGGGAATGAAAATCGAGTCGAGGAACGAGCGGTGGTTGGCCGCAAGGATCACCGCGCCCTTCTCGGGCAGGTGCTCCCGACCCTCGACCCGCACCCGGTAGGCGATCCGCAGGATCGGGGTGAGCACGATTTTCACGAACCAATACGCCACGTGTCTCCCCCGAACGTCGACCGGGCGAGCCTAGGAGAACGACGCGCCGAACGCATTCAGCCCAACTTGGGCAGCGCCTTGCGGATCCCCCGGATCGCCTGCTGGATCCGCTGCTCGTTCTCGACCAATGCGAAGCGCACGAATCCCTCCCCGCCGGGCCCGAACCCGACGCCGGGTGAGACCGCGACCTTGGCTTCCTGCACGAGCATCTTCGCGAACTCGAGGCTGCCCATCTCGGCGTAGGGCTCGGGCAGCGGTGCCCAGACGAACATCGTGCCTTTCGGCTTCGGGATGTGCCATCCGATGCGGGCGAGCCCGTCGACGAGGACATCACGTCGCCCGAGATAGATCGCGTTCACCTCGCGCGGATACTCGGGCGCTTCGTTCATCGCGACAATGGCTGCGATCTGGATCGGCTGGAACGTCCCGTAGTCGAGGTAGCTCTTGAGTCGCGCGAGGGCGCCGACCACCTCGGCGTTGCCGAGCATGAACCCGACCCGCCATCCGGCCATCGAGAAGCTCTTGGTCAGGCTGTAGATCTCGACCGCGACCTCGTCCGCGCCGGGAACCTGCAGCAGCGACGGCGGGTCGTAGCCATCGAAT
>JBDUBS010000409.1:0-6130 GCA_040003875.1 Acidimicrobiia bacterium
CGCGGTGCTCGACGACACGCTCCTCGGCATCCTCGATCGGTTCCCGCAGTTGGCATCGGTGGGCGCGGTGCCGCTCGGCGTGTCCGACCACACCACCGAACCCGACATGCGACCGCACACGCGTGGCGAAGCCGCGGCCGTGCTCGACTCGATCGACGCGTGGCAGGCGCGTTTCCTCGACGTGGTCGGCCACCGCATGGTGTTCGCGGCCGACGAGTACTACCTCATGACCGACCGACCGTTCCCCGAGGCGTTGGCATACGAAGGGTTCGTCCAGCACGAGAACGGGATCGGCATGGCCCGTACCTTCCACGACGAGGTCGTCGCCGCGGCGGCCGGGGAAACGGTGGAAGGCGTCGGCGTGCGCTCCGGTTTCTTCGCCTGGGTCGACGGCGCGCCGGCGCAGGGATACCGCGCGCCACGCACGGCCGGGCTCGCCGTGGTCGATGCCCGGGCCGACGCGCCCGTCGTGATCCTCACGGGCGAGTACGGCGCCCGGGTGCTCGCTCCGATGCTGCCCACCCTGACTGCGACCGCCGGGGTCGACGTCACCGTCACGCCCGTGCCCAACTCGTTCTTCGGCGGCAACATCGCGGTCACCGGCCTGCTCACCGGCGCCGACGTGTCCGCCGCGCTCGCCGCTGTGCCGGCGGGGTCTCGCGTGTTGCTCCCCGACGTCGTGCTCTCCGAGGACCGGTTCCTCGACGGGCTCACAATCGCCGACCTGCCCCGGCCGGTCGAGATCGTCGGCACCGACGGCGCGTCGCTGATGGGCGCGTTGGGCGGGCACCGCACGTCACACACCCTGGCGAAGGTGGGGGCATGAACGTGAGTGCGCTCCCGGTCGTCGCCGTCGTCGGCCGTCCCAACGTGGGCAAGTCCACCCTGGTGAACCGGTTCGTGGGTCGACGCGAGGCGATCGTCCAGGAGAAGCCGGGCGTGACCCGCGACCGCAAGGAACTGGTCGCCGAATGGAACGGCCGGGCGTTTCGCGTCATCGACACCGGCGGGTGGATCGCCACCGACGAACCGCTCGCCAAACAGGTGAGCCTCCAGGCCGAGCGGGCCATCAAGGAAGCCGACGCCGTCCTCATGGTGGTCGACGTCACGGTCGGTCTCACCGAGGAGGACTCCCAGGTCGGTCGCATCCTGCAGCGCACCGACAAGCCAGTGCTGTTGGTGGCCAACAAGGCCGACGACGACCGGCGCGAGCGCGAGATCTGGCCGCTCGTGAAGCTCGGCCTCGGCGACCCGCACCCGCTCTCTGCCATCCACGGCCGGGGGAGTGGTGACCTCCTCGACGCGTTGGTGAAGGTCTTGCCGCCCGAGCCCGAGGCGGTCGACGACCGTCCCGAGTTCGACGGCGAGCGTCCCTTCGCGGTGGCGATCGTGGGTCGCCCGAATGTGGGGAAGTCCACACTGTTCAACCGGATGGTCGGCGACGAGCGCAGCGTGGTCCACGACATGCCCGGCACCACGCGCGACACCATCGACACGATCGTGGAGTCGGAGGATGGCACGATCCGCTTCGTCGACACTGCGGGAATGCGGCGCCGCAGCCGGGTGGACGAACCGACCGAGTACTACTCCGTGCTGCGCGCGCTCGACGCGGTCGACGTCGCCGACGCGGCACTGCTCGTGATCGACGCGACCGAAGGTGTCGCCCACCAGGACCAACGCCTCGCCGAGCGCATCGACGGTGCCGGCACGGTGATCGTGCTCGTCCTCAACAAGTGGGACCTCGTGCCCACCGAGGAACGCGAGCAGATCCTCATCGACGTCGCCGACCGTATGGGCTTCCTCGGGTACGCGCCGATCCTCAAGCTCTCCGCCCTGACCGGTCGCAACCTCAAGGACGTGCTGCCCGCGCTGCGCGAAGCCGAGGCGGCGTATCACATCCGCATTCCGACCGCGGAGCTGAATCGAGTCGTGCGTGACGCGCAGCAGCGGCATCCGCCACCGCTGGACAAGAAGCACCGCCCGCGGATCATGTACGCCACGCAAGGCGCGGCCGATCCGCCCACCTTCACGCTGTTCTCCACCCGCACGCTGCCTGCGACCTACCTGCGGTACATCGAGCGGATGATCCGCGAGCACTTCGATCTGGGCCCCACGCCCATCAAGATCCGGGTCCGCCGCCGCGGGGAGTAGCCCTGGGCTGCCGGCGTACGCGCCGGTAGCATTCCGCACCTCGGAGTCCGGGGGGACGTCGATGCGGGTACGGGCATGGCAGCGGTGCGGGGTGGCCCTGGCGGCGACATTCGTCGCGGCGGGCTGCGCCACCATCGATCGGGTGAACACCACTGCCTCCGGCGGGCAGAGCGCGTCTGGCGCGACCGCGGTGGCCGTATCGGGCTCGGGCCGCTACGTCGCCTTCCAGAGCGCGGCCACCGACCTCTTCTCGTTCGACTGGAACGGTCAGCAGCACGTGTACCGCAAGGATCGCGCCACCGGCACGATCGTCGACGTGGATCGGAATGCGAGCGGGTTGATCGCCACCGCCGCAACGCTCGGCGCCATCAGCGACGACGGCAACCTCGTTGCGTTCATCACCGCCACGTCACTCGTACCGGCCGACACGAACGGTCTGCGTGACGTCTACGTCCGCAACGTGAGCGCCGGGACCACGGTGCTCGGGAGTGTGCTGCCGGACGGCTCGATCCTTCCGCCGGCGGCGACGAACGGGGGAGTGCTGAGCGTCGCGTTCGACGCCGGCGGCCACCTGTTCTTCGATGCCGGATCAGGGAGTTCGTCGGTCCCGGGTTCGTTCGGTTTCCTGCGCGACCTCGGTGCCGGGACGACGACGCTGGTGCTGAACCAAGGATTCCACGAGCGGGTGTACGTCTCGCGGGACGGTCATCACCTCGCGTACAACTTCAACTGCGGCACCCCGCGCGTGTGTCAACACAACGCCGGATTCGTCGACCTCACGGCTCCGTACCCGCACGCCCCGACCTTGTGCGATGGTGCGGCGGTGGCTGGGATCAGCAACGACGGCCGCTACGTCCTCGTCGACCGCGCCCCCGGGAGCTTCACGTGCAGCAACCCGGCCATCCCGGGCCGGTACGACCGTATGACCGGCACGTGGCTCGACCTCGGTGTCCCCACGCCGGGCGCGAGCACCATGCACGCGGCCGGGCTGAGCGGAGACGGGCGCTTCGTGTTGCTGGTCGGTGACGACGCCGCGCTTTCCGGCGGGACCAGCGGGCACCAAGGTGGCTTCGTGCTGGACACGGTGACCGGGTGGAGTTCGCGGGTCACGGCCGACACCGTCGACGCCGCGGCCAACGCCTCGGCCTCGGCCACCGACCGCTACGAGATCTCGGCGGACGGTCGTACGGTGGCGTTCACCTCGGTCGCCACCAACCTGGTGCCCGGGGACACGAACGGTCGCGCCGACGCGTTCGCCCGGGCCACGCCGCGACCCCGGGTGGCCGATTGCGCACCGAGCGCCGTGTTCCAAGGGACGAACCACGTGAAGATCGCGATCGACGGGGCCGAGTTCCTCGCCGGTGCCCGCGCCACCGTCTCGGGCACCGGGGTGACGGTGAACTCGGCGACTCCGAGTGCCGATGGGCGTACCCTGACCCTCGATGTCTCCGTGGCGACCGATGCCGAGCCGTTCACGTCGCGTGACGTGACCGTGCGGAACGTCGGTGGCTTCGGGTTTGCCGACGGATTTCGTCCCCACTGCCTGGAGGTGTTGACGTGAACGTGACCCGGCGATGTGTGTGGTTGCACGCGGTCGCGCTCATGGCGCTTGCGGCGGTCGTCGTCGGTGGCTGCTCGATCACCACTCGGGTCGACGTGCCGGTGCATGCTGCAACCCCCGTGGGAGGATCGACGCCCTTCGCGGTGTCGTTCAACGGCCGATTCGTAGGGTTCCAGTCGATGAACTCGAACCTCGTCAACGGGGACACGAACGCGAGTGGTGACGTGTTCGTGCGGGACCTCAACCTGAAACAGACCGTGCGGATGAGCGTGCGACCGGACGGCGGTCAGATCGCCGGACGTTCGACTGCGTTCGGCATGGACGAGGCGAGCGACTACGTGATCTTCACCACGAGTGTCGCGCTCGTTCCGGGCGACGTGAACGGGCGAGCCGATCTCTATGTGCGCAACCGGTCCGACTCGCCGGCCACGACCGAGTTCGTCAGTGTCGACACGACCGGGACTCCGTTGGTCGGAACGACGTCGGATGTGACGAGCGCATCGATCAGCGACAGTGGCCGGTACATCGCGTTCACGATCCAGGACCAGGCCCACGCCACACCGGGCGTCGCGTACGTCCGGGACATCATCGGCCACACAACCCGGTTGCTCGGAGGGCCGGCGGACCCGAGGGCCGTGGCGATCAGTGGCGACGGTCTGCACTTCGTCGTCACGCCGTGGACGAACTCCGGACCGAACCCCGGCCCGGTCATGGTGGACCCGACCGGGTCCACGTTGGCGACCCGGACCTTTTGCGTCGGCGTCGGAGTCGCCGCGATCAGCGCCGACGGTCGATCCGTGGCCCTCACCCAGGGTCAGCCCGGAAGCGGCTGCGTCGCCGTCGATCGCCCGTCCCTCTGGGACCGTCAGACCGACACGATCATCCCGCTCGCGTCGGGCCCGACGTATTCGCTGCGCATCTCGGGCGCGAGTCGGCTGCTGGACGTCATCGCGCTGGTCGACGCCGCCGTCTTCGATCACCAGGTCGTCGTCGTGGATCGCGGACGGAACATCACGCGCACGGTGAGTACGGGCATGTTCGGGCAGCTCGGGAATGGTCCGAGCAACCTCGGACTGATCTCCGGCAACGGCGCGAGGGTGGTGTTCGCGTCGTCGGCGACGAACCTCAATGACGATCCGGCCGGCGATCCGTTCGATCACATCTTCGTCAAGGACGCGCTCGTCGCGTCGATCACGGGCGTGAACCCCGTATCCATCCCCCGTGGTGCGACCACCGTGGTCACGTTCAACGGATCCGGGCTCAGCAACGCGAGCGCCGTCTGGATCGACGGCGTCGTGGTGCATGATCTCAACGATTTTTCGGACACCGTGGCCCAGAGTGCACTTGAGGTTCCCAGCACACTCTCCCCGGGCCGCCACGACGTGTGGGTCTTCGGCGGCTCGTCCGGGACCGTCTGCCCAGGATGTCTGACCGTCACGTAAACCCCGCCCGGTAACCTCGCTCCGATGTCCGTATGGCCCCTGCACGTCGAGATCGGTGAGGTCGGACCCCGCGACGGGTTGCAGAACGAGCCCCCGGTCCCGATCGAGGACCGCATCCGGCTCATCGACGCGCTCAGTGCCACGGGGTTGCGGCGGATCGAGGCGGTGTCCTTCGTGTCACCGAAGGCGATTCCGCCCATGGCCGGCGCGGCGGACGTGATGGCCGGGATCACCCGTCGACCCGGTGTCGTCTACCGCGCCCTGGTCCCGAACGTCCGGGGCGCCGAACTCGCGCTGGCGGCGGGCGTCGACGAGATCGAAGTGGTCGTGAGCGCCAGCGAGACCCACAACCGCAAGAACGTGAATCGGTCCGTCGCGGATTCGATCGCCGCAGCTGCGGAACTCACCGCCTTGGCCCACGGAGCGCAGACACCCGTCGAGGCGATCGTGTCGACCGCGTTCGGTTGTCCCTACGAGGGCGACGTGCCCGAGCCGCGCGTGGCCGAGTTGGCGGTACAGCTGCGAGCCGGCGGTGCCGACCGGCTGAGCTTCGGGGACACCACCGGTATGGCGACGCCCCGCCGGGTGCACACACTGCTCGACGCGTTGGCCGCGTGCGGGATCGCGGCCGACGGGATCTCGCTGCACTTCCACAACACGCGCGGCACCGGGCTTGCGAACGTGCTCGCAGCGATGGAGCAGGGGGTATCGCGGTTCGACGCCTCGATCGGCGGCCTCGGTGGCTGTCCCTACGCGCCGGGCGCGACCGGCAACATCGTCACGGAGGATCTCGTGTACATGCTCGAGGACATGGACGTGCAGACCGGCGTTGATCTCGCTGCGCTCATCGACTGCGCCCACCTTGCGCAGGACATCGTCGGCCGCGAGTTGCCCGGCCAGGTGATGAAGGCCGGCCCCCGAACCAGAACGGTGGAAGCGACGTCCCGCCGCTTCTACTAGTCCGCACGCATCAAGC
>JBDUBS010000323.1:0-1851 GCA_040003875.1 Acidimicrobiia bacterium
GGCGGAGCCGGAGCCGAATCCGTCGCGGTCGACGAGCAGCCCGAGGAGCGCGCCGGCGACCAGCGCGGCCAGCTGCGCGACGACGACCACGCCGACACGCGGACCGAAACCGAGCCAGCCGACCGCGCGTCCGAGCAGAGGTGTGAGCGGGAAGAAGCGCAGGGCGGCGTGAGGAAGCGGTGCGTAGCCCCCGTGTGCGATGTCGGCGTAGAACGACCCGTCCCACGCGAGCAGCCCCTGGTGTGACGTGATTCGCGCCAACGGATCGTCGACGTGACCGTGGTCGACGAGGTAGCGCGAGAACCCGAGTGCCGCCGCGACCAGCACGCGAGCGACGATCCAGGGCACCACGGCGGCGAGGAACGCGGGCCGCAGGCGCGAGCGCATCCGGGATGTGCGATCGGTGGGAACAGCAGTCATCGGAGCGGATCTCACGGGCGGCGGGACGCGCCGACCCTAACGCCGGACCCGAATGCCGACGGTGATCATCCACCGCCCGCGGCGGGTCGATCCCTACGCTTGATCGTTCCCTCGCGAAAGGTCGTTTTGTGATGCGCCGTGCCCTTGCCCTGATCTTGGTGTCCGTGGTGGCGGCGGCGTGTGGAAGCAGTGGCGACGCCGCGTCGCAGACCACCGAGGGCAAGAAGTACGTGGACGCGTTGATGAAGAGCTACAACGCCAGTCAGGCCAAGAAATCGATCACCGCTACCGAAGCTCGATGCATCAGCGAGGCCAGCATCGATGAACTCGGGGTCAGCACGCTGAAAAAGGCGAAGACGGCTCCGTCGGATCTGGACCACGGAAGCGGATTCGCGACACTCGCCAAGAATCTGTCGAAGAGTGACGTCGCGCGGGCGTCGGCCGCGATCGTCGACGCGAACTGCTTGAACCCGGGTGAGGTACTGATGAGGACCGGCGTCGCGAAGGCCAAGGCGTTCGCCAAGATCCCCGAGGCCAAGGTCCGGTGCATCTTCGTCAAGCTCGGCACGTCCAGCGCAGCTCGGAAGGCATTCGCGGACTCGCTCCTCGGCTTGGCTCAGGGCGAAACGGAGTTCAGTGAGGCGTTCCGGAACAAGCCCAAGTTCCTGAGCGCGGGGGCGGACTGTGGCGTGGCCAAGAAGCTGCTCGAATGAGGTGACCCGAAGGGTTCAGCTGGCTTCGACCCTGCCGTCGTCGTGGCGGGCAAACCGCTCGACGTCGCGCGCGTGGACGGGATCGTCCGTCGGCCACGGCCAACCACCGAACTGCGTGGCCCGGTAGTCGGAGAAGGCCTGTTCGAGTTCGTCGCGAGTGTTCATGACGAACGGCCCGTACTGCTCGACCGGTTCACCGATCGGCCGGCCCTGGAGCAGCAGACACTCCACTTCGGTACTGCCCGCGGTGAGCGGCGCGGGCTGGTGGGGGTCGAGCACGGCCGCGGTGTTGATCCCGACGGTGGTCGCCCCGATGTCGAGGGTCTCGCCCTCGAAGCAGTACAGCGTCCGGACGGTATCGGCTCCCGTCGCCGGGGGCAGCGTCAATGTGGCGTGCGGGTCCATGCGGATCAGCCAGATCGCAACGTCGGATTCGGCGCGCGCGGCCCACGAGTTCGGTGGGGGCGTGGGCACCCGCGCGTCGCCGAGTGCACCGGCGACGACGGCGACCTCGGTGGTACGTCCGTCCGCATCGGTGCTCACGACCCGAGGCACGTCACGGTCCCAGATCATGGTGAAGTACGGCTCGGTCATCTTGTCGACGCTCGGGAGGTTCAACCAGATCTGGAACAACTCCAACGGGTTCGGCGCGTCGGATTCGAGGAGCGGGAACATCTCGGAGTGAACGATGCCGCGGCCCGCGGTGAGCCACTGCACG
>JBDUBS010000629.1:0-6129 GCA_040003875.1 Acidimicrobiia bacterium
CGTACGTGGTGTCGGTGAACTGCACCGGCAGGGGTGCGCCTCCACTGCTCGGTGTCGCAGTGAAGGTCGGGTTCGGCGGACCGTTGACGATGTCGAACACGAAGACCGCGTACTTCATCGGATCGTCGGGCGCTCGGAAGTCGTAGCCGTCCGCGATGAACAGCTGGCCGTCGATCATCGTGATGTCGCGGGAGTCGAGGATCCCGAACGGGCGGAGATCGATGTTCCAACCCGGCACCAACGTGTTGGTGGCAGCGTCGAGGAGGACGAGACGCTGCTGGGTGGTCACCGCAAGGGCCAACTTGCCGTCGGCGGTGTACGAGAGCCCGGTGATCCCGCCCGGGAGCGAGCCCGACACCGTGACCGGAGTTCCGAGCGTGTTGGTGTCGTAGTCGTAGCTGGTGATGATCCCGCCGTGGGCGAAGAACAGCCCGACGCCCGGGCGCCATGCGGCGGCGGTGGCGTCGGTGCCCTCGGGCAGCGCCCGGTACGACTCGACCTGGAACCGTCCGCCCGCGTCGCGGGTGAGTCGGTAGATCGTCGGGTCGTACGGGGGCTGGATCGTGTTCGGGGTGCTCGAGCAGCAGTTGCCCGAGAACTGGTAGAGCACGTCCTGCACCGGGTCGTACACGATCGACTCGAAGTCGTCCGAGCGGGACAGACCGGCTGGGCTGCCGACGCCACCGGGCGGCAAGGCGTTCGAGAACTCGTCCCGCTGCAGGGCACGGCGGACCGTGCTCGCGGTGGCATCCACTTCGAACACGCGGTCGCCGTTGTCGTCCGACAACCAGAGCGCGTCGTCCTTGGGCACGTACGTCGCACCCTCGAGGTCGAAGGCCCGGATCGCCGGGTTGGTGCCGGAAAACGTCGACGTCGTGAAGTAGCGGCTCAACGCCAGGCTCGGTGAGGCCGGCATGGGCAGCGATCCGGCCGACCCCGTGCTGTACGAGAGCACGAGCTGCGGGGCGTTGGCGCCCTCTTTGCTCGAGAACCCGACCAGATCCGTGCTGCCGTTGGTAAGGGTGAAGCCGTATTGGCCCGCACCCGTCACGGTCGACGTCACGTCGAACTCGACCCATTGGCCGAGCGCCGCGTTGCGACTGGCACCCAGCTGCGCGCCGGTGGTCCCGGGGCGGTTGTTGTAGGTGGTGCCGGTCTCGGTCCAGGTCGTCGTGGCCGTGCGGAAGAGCGTGCCGCTCGT
The DNA here is from genome assembly GCA_040003875.1 of Acidimicrobiia bacterium. Lineage (GTDB taxonomy): Bacteria > Actinomycetota > Acidimicrobiia > IMCC26256 > JAENVU01 > JAENVU01. The sequence goes on from JBDUBS010000629.1 coordinate 1,202, forward strand.
CGCGCTCGCGTCGGTGACGAAGAGTCTCAGCGTGGCACTGACCCGGCTCGCCGGGAGCGTCGGCACGGTGAACCGCACGTACGGCTGGTAGATGACCGCCTTGTTGCCGTTGCCAGATTTGTAGCCCTGGAGGGAGGTCTGGGAGCCGTAGTTGGAGCCGGCCGAGTCCGAGCGGACGTAGGTGTCGGCCGTCGGCGTCACCGTGGTGGGCAGTGCCGCCACGTTCACGTAATCGGTGCGGATCCGGGTGCTCGTGCCCGTCGGGCTCGTCACGGTGAGCTTCACCGTGTACTTGCCGTTCCCGACGTAGGTGTGGAGCGGGTTCTGCTCGGCGGACGTCGATCCGTCACCGAAGTCCCACGCCCAACCGGTGACACCGCCGACGCTGGCGTCGGTGAACTGGACCGGCAGCGGCGCCGCTCCGCTCGTCGGAGTTCCGCTGAACCTGGCGTTGAGGAGCGGCGGGTTGACCGCGACGTTGACGAGGTTCGGCTGCGTGGTTGTGGCGGTACCCGTGGCGTTGGTGACGGTCAGGGTCACGCTGTAGATGCCTGCGGATGTGTAGGTGTGGGTCGGGCGGGCGACGGTCGACGTGGAGCCGTCGCCGAAGTTCCAGATCCACGATGTCGGCACCCCGGTACTGCGATCGATGAACGTGGTCGCAACCGGCGCGGTGCCGACAGTCGGCGAGGCGGTGAAGCTCGCGGTGGGCGCACCACTCGCATCGACGATGTCGAAGACGAACATCGCGTAACGCAGCGGATCGCCGACCGGACGCAGGCCGCCGTCGACGACGAAGATCTGGTCGCCGACCAGCGCGACACCGCGGGGGTCGACGAAGCCGTACTGGCCGAGATCGAACGACCACCCCGGCACCACCGTCCACGTTGCCGTGCTGACGCGGTAGAGGACATTGAGGTGGCTGGTGACGAGCAGATCCTTGCCATCGGTCGTGAAATGCATGCCGCTGATCGCAGTGTCCACACCGGGGATGACGATGCCGGTGCCGATCGTGTTGGTGGCGTAGTCGTACGGGAGGATCGTCTGACCCTTGCCGAAGTACAGCCCGGCTCCCGGGCGGACGCCCGCTGCGACCGGGTCGGTGCCGACTGGCAGCGACTGGTACGACTCGACCTGGAACTTGCCGGCGCCGTCACGCGTCATGCGGAACACGCTCGGGTCCAGTCCGGTCGCGGTGCAGCAGTTGCGCGAGAACGCATAGAGCACGTCGGCGGCCGGGTCGTACGTGAGCGCGGCGAGCGAATCGCTGCGGGTGGTCCCAGCCGGCGATCCCGCGCCGCCCACGGGCAGCGCGTTGGTGAAGTCGGCGGTCGGCACGACCCGCCGAAGGGCGTTCGTGCTGGCGTCGATCTCATACGCCTTGGTGCCGTCGGTGAGCCAGAGGGCGTTGTCCGACGGAACCGTGGCGGTGCCGCCCTCGCCCGCGGCCGAGGTGGTGGTCCCCGGGAACGGTGAGGTCGAGAACTGGTGGTTGAGCCGGAGCCCGACGTTCGGCGGGTTCGGCAGGGATCCCGTGGAGCTCGCGGCGGGGAAGGTGAACACGAGCTGCGGCGCATTGGCGCCCTCACGGCTGGAGAACGCAACCGCGTCCGCGGCGCCGTTCGTGAGGGTGAAGCCGTAGTTCCCGGCCGCAGCGACTTGCGCGGTGACGTCGAACTCGACCCACTGGCCGAGCGTCGCCGCCTTGCTGGCGGAGATCTGGGCGCCGGTCGTGGCCGGACGGTTGTTGTAGGTGGTGGTCGTCTCCGGGAAGGTCGCCGACGTCGCGAACAGCGTGCCGGTCGCGGCGCTCGCGTCCGTCACGAAGAGCCGGAGCTTCGCGCTGGTGGGCGCGGCCGGGAGGGCCGGGACCGTGAACCGGACGTAGGGCTGGTACGTGACGGCCTTGTTGCCGTTGCCGGACTTCAGACCCTGGATGGTGGCCTGCGTCCCGTAGTTGGAAAAGGCGGAGTCGGACCGCACGTAGGTGTCGGCCGCGGCGGCAACCGTCAACGGTCCGTTGGAGACGTGGATCAGATCGGAACGCACACGCGTGTTGGTGCCACCGCTGTTGGTGGCCGTCAGCGAGACGGCGTAGTTGCCGGCAGTGGTGTAGTTGTGCGACGGGTTCTGCGCGGTGGAGGTGGCGCCGTCACCGAAGTCCCATGCCCAACTCGTCGGGTGGTTGGCACTCGTATCGGTGAAGGTGACCGTCACCGAGCCGGCGCCTGACGTCGGCGTCGCAGTGAAGTCGGCCAATGGCTTCTGCTCGGCCACGGTGACCAGATCGGTCATCGTGTTCGTGTCGGTGCCTTTGGTGTTGGTCACCTTCTGGCTGACCGTATAGGTGCCGGCGGCCGTGTAGGTGTGTTGCGGGTTGGTGAGCGTCGAGGTCGTGCCGTCGCCGAAGTCCCATGCCCAGCTCGTCGGACCGCCCTGGCTCGAGTCGGTGAACTGGACGGGGAGCGGGAACGAACCGCTCGTGGGCGCGGCCGAGAAGCCCGCGGTCGGCTGCACACTCAAGTCGAGCACGTCGAACACGAAGATCGCGCGGCGGAGCGGGTCGCCCGCGGCACGCGTCCCACCGTCGGAGATGTAGATCTGGTCGCCGACCAGCTCGACCGCACGCGGGTCGAGAACCCCGAACGACGTGAGGTCGAGCGTCCAGTTCGGCACCGGCTTCCACGTCGCGGTGTCGACCTTGTAGAGCTTGATGCTCGCGGGCGCGGGGGCGACCGCAGCCACGAGGGTCACCACGTAGAGCTCGGAACCGTCGGCGGAGAACGTCATGCCGGCGATCGCGGCGTCGATGCCGGTGATCGTGATCGCTGCGCCGAGAATGTTGGTGTCGTAGTTGTACGGGGTGATCACCTTGCCCTTGCCGATGTACGTGCCGACGCCGGCGCGGTAACCCGCGCCCTTCGGGTCGGTGCCCGCGGCCAGCGGTTGGTAGGACTCCACCTGGAAGTGGCCGCCCGCGTCGCGGGTCATGCGGAATGCAGTCGGGTCGAGGCCGGTCGCGGTGCAGCAGTTACGGGAGAAGACGTAGAGGACGTCGGTCGTCGGGTCGTAGGAGACCGCGGCGAACGAGTCGGAACGGCTCGTCCCGGCCGGGGTCCCGACGCCGCCGACGGGCAGGGCGTTGGTGAAGTCGGCGGTCGGGACGACGCGACGCAGCGCGTCGGTCGACGCGTCCACCTCGTACGCGTGGGTCGTGTCGACCAGCCACAGCGCGTTGTCGGCCGGGACGTACGCCGAGCCTTCTTGGCTGTTGGCCGTCGTCGTGGTCCCCGCGAACGGCGCGGTCGTGTACGCACGGTTCAACGAGAGCGCGGGGATACCTGCGACGGGAGCCGCCCCCGCTCCGGCAATTGCGAACAACGTGCTCACACAGACGGCAACCGCCACAACAAGCGCGAGAACGCGACTGGACCTGGAAACCACGGTCCGCCTCCCAAATAGATAGCCCGAAGAAGGGGGTGATACTACCTTTGTCCGGTTCGTCATGTCGTGGGTCGAACAGCCCACTGCGAGCGATTTCCCCAACCTTGGGGGATGGCATTGGTCCGTTACGGGCGCTTTGTCGGATTCGGACGGGCGAGTCGCGCGCGGGACGCGCGATCCTGAACCGGTGCTGATCACCGACTCCCAGCGCCGCGTCCGACTCGCCCGCCGCCACCACCTGGCCGTCGCCGCCCCCACGGTGGAGACCGCGACCGCAGGGGTCATCGGCCTGCATTCCAGCGATCCCGCCTCGGTCTTCCTCGCGGCGGCGGCCCGGGTGAAGGGTTTCACCAACGACCGGTTGGAAGACGCCCTGTACGAGCGTCGATCGTTGGTCCGCATGTTGGGGATGCGCCGGACGATGTTCGTCGTCGACCGCGAGACGGCCGCGGTGATGGACGCCGCGTGTACCCAGGCCCTCGCGCCCGGCGAGCGCCGGAGGTTGATCGGCTTGATCGAGTCGCAGGGCATCGCCACCGACGGTGCCGGGTGGCTCCGCGCGGTCGAAAAACGCACGCTGGCTGCGCTCGTCGAGTTGGGCGCGGGCACCGCCACCCAACTCACGCCGCTCGTCCCGGAGTTGCGGCTCAAGCTCAAGATGGGCGAAGGCAAGAAGTGGGGCGCCGACGTCGGGATGTCGACCCGCGTGTTGTTCCTGCTTGCCACCGAGGGACGAATCGTGCGCGCCCGGCCCCTCGGGACGTGGATCTCGAGCCAGTACCGGTGGGCCCCGACCGAGACGTGGATCGGCGACCTGCCGGAGCTCGAACCCGCCGAGGCCCGGGTCACGCTCCTCCAACGGTGGTTGTTCGCGTTCGGCCCCGGGACCCTGCGCGACATCACGTGGTGGACCGGGTGGACCCAGCGCGCGGCGAAGACCGCACTCGCGTCGCTCGACGCGGTCACCGTCACCCTCACCGACGGCGATACCGGGTACCTCCTTCCCGACGACACCGCCACCCTCCGCGGAACGCGCTCCTGGGTGGCGCTGCTGCCCGGACTCGACCCGACGGTCATGGGGTGGAAGGACCGGGACTGGTACCTCGGTCCCCACGCCAGCGACCTGTTCGACCGGAACGGCAACGCGGGACCCACGGTGTGGTCCGACGGGCGGGTCGTCGGCGGCTGGGCTCAGCAGCCCGACGGGCACGTCGTGGTCGGGTTCCTCGAACCGGTGCCGACGAGCGTTGAGACCGCGGTGCGACGCGCGGCGCGGGATCTCGACGCCCGGCTCCACGGCACCGTGGTCACGCCGCGTTTCCGCACGCCACTCGAACGTCGACTCGTCACGTGACCACTGACACGATGTGACCTGCGGGCGCGCGTCGTACCTTCACGAACCCCGTGCCCACCACGAGATCTGAGCGTCTGTCACTTTGGACGCGCTCAGCGTCCTTGTGGTCTTGCAGTACATCCCTCACAGA
>JBDUBS010000105.1:0-1849 GCA_040003875.1 Acidimicrobiia bacterium
TCTTCCGCTCATGCGACTCCGTCGCAGGCCGCTCGGGCCCCGCTCGGCGCACCCGCGGACGACCGAGCACATCGACGCCTCGCTTCGGTTCTTCCGCTCATGCGACTCCGTCGCAGGCCGCTCGGGCCCCGCTCGGCGCACCCGCGGACGACCGAGCACATCGACGCCTCGCTTCGGTTCTTCCGCTCATGCGACTCCGTCGCAGGCCGCTCGGGCCCCGCTCGGCGCACCCGGGCAAGGACGGGGCGCGCCAGCGCCTCGCTTCGGTTCTTCCGCTCATGCGACTCCGTCGCAAGCCGCTCATGCGACTCGGCTCGCTCTTGCAGGCGCGGAGCGGCAAACGGATAGATTCCGGTACCCCGTTCTTCCTCCAAGGAGTCCCCATGCCCAAGGCCGCGATTGCCACCGCCGTCGGTTCCCCGCTCGAGATCGTCGACATCGACGTCGCGGACCCCAAGGCGGGCGAGATCCGTATCCAGATGGGCGCATCCGGCGTGTGCCACTCCGACCTCTCGGTCGTACGCGGGGTGCTCCCGATCGCGCTGCCGGCGGTCCTCGGCCACGAGGGTGCGGGCACCATCACCGAGCTCGGTGAGGGCGTCGACCACCTGAGCATCGGCGACCACGTCGTCGTCTCGTGGGTCCCACAATGCGGCACCTGTTACTTCTGCGAGCACGACCAGGGCGAGCTGTGCGAGACCGGCAGCATGGCGTCGATGAGCGGCGGACTCCTCGACATGACGTCGCGGGTTTCGCGTGACGGCGTCCCGGTATCGGTCATGGCCGCCTCGGGCACGTTCGCCGAGGAGGCGATCATCCCGGCCATCGGCGCGGTCAAGATCGACCCGTCGATCCCGCTCACCGCGGGTGCGCTCATCGGCTGCGGTGTGCTCACCGGCTTCGGTGCCGCCACCAACACCGCGAGCATCCGCAAGGGCGACAGCGTCGTCGTCATCGGGTGTGGCGGCGTCGGCCTCAACGTGATCCAGGGCGCGAAGCACGCGGGCGCCGAGCGCATCATCGCAGTCGACATGGTCGACGGAAAGCTCCAGACCGCGACCAAGTTCGGCGCGACCCACACGGTCAACCCCTCGGCGGGTGACGCCCTCGGCCAGGTCATGGAACTCACCGCCGGTCGCGGGGCCGACGTTGCGTTCGAGGTCATCGGCCTCGGCGCCACCATCGAGCAGGCGATCCAGATGACCCGCCGCGGCGGTCAGGCCGTGATCGTCGGTGTCCCGAGCTTCGACACGACGCTCACGATCAACCCGGCGATGGACCTGCTCGTCCAGGAGAAGCAGATCCGCGGTTGCTGGTACGGATCGTCCAACGTCCACCGCGACGTTCCGAAGCTCGCGGGCCTCTATCAGGCCGGCGACCTCATGCTCGACGAGCTGATGTCGGCCCAGATCACGCTCGACCAGGTCAACGAGGCGATGGACAACATGGGCTCCGGCGAGATCGCCCGCTCGGTCATCGTGTACTGATGCGGTACCGGAAGCTGGGTCAGACCGACATCGAGGTCTCCGAGGTCGGCTTCGGCACGTGGACCATCGCCAGCGACTGGTGGGGTGAGGTCGCCGACAAGGCGGGGATGCTCCATGCCGCCATCGACTCCGGCATCAACTTCATCGACACTGCGCCCGTCTACGGCGAGAACGGCATCGGCGAGACGTTGCTCGCCGACGTTCTGGCCGCGAACCGGTCCGACATCGTCGTCACCACGAAGTGCGGCTACGACATCGCCGCCGAACGGCGGAACGGAACGCAGCGGGAGCGGCCCCACGACTGGCGGCCGGAGTCGATCCGGGCCCAGCTCGATTCGTCGTTGCGGCGCCTCGGTACCGAC
>JBDUBS010000224.1:0-1849 GCA_040003875.1 Acidimicrobiia bacterium
GGCAACGTGAGGTCGGCGAGGTTCGACTTGCCGATGATGCGGGTCGACGCCGCCTGGACGCCGTACGAGTTCTCGCCGAAGTAGACGGTGTTGAGGTACTCCTCGAGAATCCGATCCTTCGACCATTCGTTGGTGAGCCGGTGGGCGAGGATGGCCTCTCGGATCTTGCGGTCGAGGCTCCGCTTCGGGTTCTTGAAGAAGCGGTTCTTGATGAGTTGTTGGGTGATCGTCGAGCCGCCCTGCTCAATCCCGCCCGAGCCGACGTTGGACGCGAAGGCCCGGACCGCCGACCGCACGTCGATCCCGTCGTTCGTATAGAAGGTCCGGTCCTCGGTCGCAATCACCGCGCGCCGGAGCACCCTGGGCACCGCACTCAGCGCGACCGGCTGCCGGTCGAGGTCACCCAAGCGGTCGTAGATCACACCGTTCATGTCGTAGAGCGTGGTGGGGTCCTCCAGCGAGCGGAGCTGCGGGCCGACCTTGCCGGAGTACTGCGCGCTCGCGGCGATTTTGGCGACGCCGGGCGCGAGCGCGACGAGACACACGCCGAGGCCGAGGCCTCCGAGTACGAGAATGCTGACGAGTCGGACGAGCCGGTTCCAACGGTGCATGAGCCGGAACAGGATCGCACACTTGCGCCGGGAAATCGGGGCACCCGAACCGCGCGACCCGCCCCGTGGGGATCGGTCGGCGGTGCGGGTCAGCCGGCGGGGTCAGCCGGTCGCGACGGCCACCAACGCAGCCTCTACGGCACCGATCCCGAGGTCGGCCGCATCGATCCGCCGTTCGATCGGATCACCGTCGTTGGCGAAGACCAACACCCCGGCCACCACCGGGATCCCGACCGTCGCTTCCAGGGCGAACGCGTACGCGGCGAGCTGCACCCGGTACTCGTCGACGCGGGCCTCGAAGCCGGCCTCCTCCCCCATCGCATCCGTCTTGTAATCGACGATCACGAGACCTTCGGGCGTCCGGACGAGCAGGTCGATGTAGCCCTCGATCATCCGGTCCCCGACCGGGGCAGCCACGTACATCTCCCGGAAGCTCTCCCCCGCTCCGGCCTCCATCACGATGGGCGCGCGCAACACTGCTCGGACCGCGATCGCAACCTCGTCGACGTGATCGGCGAGACCCTCGACCTGTGCGGCCGCGACCGCGAGGGTGTCGACATTCGCACCGTCGACGAGATCGACATCCTGGAGCACCGCGTGGACCGCCCGCCCGAACGCGGTGGCCGCCCGACCGTGGCGCCAACCGCGGACGAGCGCTTCAACATCCCATTCGGCATCAGCGCGGGCCGGATCGGTGGCGTCGGTCGGGTCCGGAACGAACGCGAGGTCGGCGCCGGCGCGGCGGAGTGCCGTCGCCGATACGGTGCGGGAGCGGGACCCCGTCGCGAGCAACTCGTCGCGCGTCCTGATCCAGGTCGCGCGCGCCGCGGCGTCGAGCTCGACGTCGATCGCCGCGTCGACGGCCGCGCCGGGATCCGGCGGTGGCGCCGCGGTCGCGACCCACGAACGCCAACATTCGGCGGGTGCATCCTGAGAGTGCTGCCAGACGAGGGACGCGAAGGACTCCACGCCCTCGACGTGATGGGCGGCGACGAGGAGATGGTCGCGCGCGCGTGTGCATGCCACGTACAGGAGGCGCCGCTTCTCCTCACCATCCATCTCGGCCTCGAGGTCGGCCAGCCGGTCGAGGGCCTCGGTGGCGATGTCCTTGCGCGACGACAGCCCGACCTCGTCGCCGTCCCACCGCACGTGGAACCGGTTCCGGCGCGCGGTCATCCGGGTGGTGAGCCCGGACACGATCGTGATCGGGAACTCGAGACCCTTGGCGGCGTGGATGG
>JBDUBS010000412.1:0-1847 GCA_040003875.1 Acidimicrobiia bacterium
CCGAGACCGCGAAGGAGTGCGTACTCGGCCGACCACCGACCGATCCCGCGCAGTCCGAGCAACTGGGCGGCCGCGGCAGCGTCGTCGAGGCGATCGAAACCGTCGAGATCCAGCGCGCCGCCGGTGACCCGTTGCGCGAGTTCGATGATCGCGCGCGCCTTCGCGTGACTGAACCCGAGCGCGCGGAACGCATCCGGTTCGACGTGGGCGAGGTCGCTCGGTTCGGGAAACCCGAAGCCGCCGCCATTCGCACCGGTGGGTGTCCGGGGACCGTGGGCGCACGCGAGTCGGTCGAGCAGCTGGATACCGAAGGTGAGGGTCAGCTGCTGGCAGGCGATCGAGTTCACGAGACACTCGAACACGGTGGGGAAGCGGGGCGGCTTGACGCCGGAGAATCGCCGCGCGAGCGGTCCGATGGCCGGGTCACTGGAGACATGCTGGATGAAGGCGGCGGTGTCGAGGTCGAGGCCCAGCATGCGCTGCAACCGCGCGGTGACTTCGCGCCGGGCGCGCGACGCAGCGGAGGCGGCCGCCGCGGCGGTGAGCGTCACCGCGAGCCGAGGTCGGTCGTCGGTGCCGCGCTGTGTGACGGCGACGTCGATCGGAGTCCCGTCGACGCGCAGCACCCGCTGGTAGGTGGTCCCGTCCCACTTGTCGACGTGGTTATCGGGACGTCGACGCAGGACCCACGCGGTCAGGTCGAGACGAAACGGCGGTCGTACGTCGAGTTCGAATTGCTTGGAGTCACCGCCACCGCCGGTCACACCGCCACCTTCGGTCATATCGTCACCGGTCATGGGGACGGCGGAGCCGCCGGCTCCGGTTCGGGGTCGTGGACGATGATCCGGTTGCCGCGGTCCCACTTGAGGTAGTTCCAGGCCCAGTTCACGAGGACGACGACCCGGTTGCGGAAGCCGACCAGGAACACGAGGTGCAGGCCGAGCCAGCTCAGCCAGCCCAGCGTGCCCGCGAAACGGATGCGCAACGGCAGCTCGGCCACCGCGGACCGCCGCCCGATCGTGGCCATGTTGCCCTTGTCGATGTAGTGGAACCGACGTGCGCTCCGCCCCCGCAGCCGGCGATCGATGATGCGCGCGACGTGGCGGGCCTGCTGCATCGCAACCGGCGCGAGCTGAGGGTAGGGACGGCCGTTCGGTGCGGTGGCCGCGGCGAGGTCGCCGATCACGAACACCTCGGGATGCCCGGCGATCGTGAGGTCGTCGTTCACGACGATCTCGCCGCGCTTCGTCTGCGGGAGACCCAGTGTGTCGGCGAGGGGATTCGCCTTCACGCCCGCGGCCCACACGATCGTGCGGGTCGGGATCACCGTGCCGTCGTCGAGGCGCACATTGTCGGGAGCGACCGAAGCGATCGGCACGCCGAGACGCACGTCGACACCGCGGAGCTCGAGCTCGACCTTCGCTTCGGCCTGAGACGCCGGGACGAATCCGGTCAGGACGTGGTCACTCATCTCTATCAGGACGACCTGAGCCCGCGACACGTCGAGGCGTTTGAAGTCCTTTGCCAGCACTTTGGTGAACAGCTCGGCGAGCGCGCCACTGAGTTCGACGCCCGTGGGACCGCCGCCGGCGACGACGAAGGTGAGGGTGCCGTCGTCGACGAGCGACGGATCGGTGTTGGCCTCCTCGAAGCGACGGAGCACCGTGCTGCGCACCCGGGTGGCGTCACCCAGGGTCTTGAGTGGGATCGCATGCTCGGAGACACCGGGCACACCGAAGTCGCTGCTCACGGTGCCGGCCGCGAGGATCAAGTAGTCGTACCCGATGGACGGGCCGTGGTCGACGAGCACCGCGCGACGGTCGAAGTCGATGCCGTGCACGGTGGCC
>JBDUBS010000587.1:0-1845 GCA_040003875.1 Acidimicrobiia bacterium
GCGTCGATACCCGGCTCACCTGCGTGATGCCCGAGATCCCCGGCTACGTCGTGAGTTCCCAGGCCCGAGGCGCCGACCTCTCGGTCCAACCGGTCCCGAACAAGATCGACTCGATCCCGATCGGCGACTACCAGTACCTGGGCAAGAAGTACCCGGCGGCGACCAAGGCCTACGGCGTGCTCACCGGAGACATCGACACCACGAAGGTCACGGCGCGCCAGGGTGACGAGGCGGCCAAGAGCCTCGGCTGGACGAAGGTCTACGACGACCTCTACCCGCCGCTCGGCCTCCTCGACTGGACGCCGGTCGCCCAGAAGATCAAGGACAAAGGAGTCAAGGGTCTGCTCTGGACCGGTGAACCCGAGAACCTGGCCAAGCTGATGCAGGCCCTCAACGACATCGGGTACCAACTCGACTTCGTTCGGACCGACGCCAACCACTACGACGCGAAGCTCCAGGAGACCGGCAACACGGCGATCAAGAACATCTACATCCGCAGCATCTTCACCCCGTTCGAGGTGGCGAAGGCCGGCAGTCCGACCCAGGAGTATCTCGACCTGTTCAAGAAGTACCTCCCGAGCGGCAAGTCGAAGGCACTGCTCGGCATGCAGGGATTCTCCGCGTGGCTGCTGTTCGCCACCGCGGCGAACGAGTGTGGGAACGGCGTCACCCGCAAGTGCGTGTACGACAACGCCACCAAGATCAAAGAGTGGACCGGTGGCGGGCTGCACTCGGCGACGGACCTGACCATCGGAGCGCCGGCGCCCAACTGCTTCACCGAGCTGGTCGCCGACAGTAAGGGCTTCAAGGTCGTCGGCGACCTCAAGCCCAACGAAGGCATCTTCCATTGCGACCCGAAGAGCGTCTACAAGTTGACCGGCGACTACGGCAAGGGCGCCACCCTCGCCGACGTCGGCAAGTCCCTCTCCGACCTCAAGTAGCCCGACGGTCCCGGAGCCGGCCGTTGGTCGGCTCCGGGTCCGAGATCCCTGGAGCCTCGTGGACAAGTTCCTCACCTTCACGATCGTCGGTCTGAGTCTCGCCGCCATCTACGCGGTCATCGCGAGCGGCCTGGTCCTCACCTACACCACGACCGGAATCTTCAACTTCGCCCACGGCGCCGCCGGGATGCTCGCCGCGTTCGCCTACTGGCAACTGCGATTCGACTGGGGATGGCCGGTCCCGATCTGTCTCGTCCTGATCCTCGGCGTCATGGCACCCCTCTTCGGGGTTCTGCTCGAAGTCGTGGTCATGCGGGGTTTACGAGGTACGACCGACACCGTGAAACTCGTGGTGTCGATCTCGCTTCTGTTGTTCATGATCGGCATGGCCCAACTCCTCTGGCCGCCGGGTGTGAGCCGACCGATGTCGAAGTTCTTCGCGTCGAGCCCGACGATCAACCTCGGCCCCACCACGATCACCTGGCACCAGGCCATCACCATCGGCGTCGCGATCGTGGTGGGGATCGCACTGCGATTCGTGCTCACGCGTTTTCGGTGGGGGATCGCGATGCGGGCCGCCGTCGATGATCCGTCGCTTTCCGCGCTGAACGGCGCCCGCCCCAATCGCGTCTCGATGCTGGCGTGGGCACTCGGTACGTCGCTCGCGGCAGTGGGCGGGGTGCTCATCGCTCCGAACGTGACCCTCGATGCACCCTCGTTGAGCCTGCTGATCGTCAGCGCGTACGCGGCGGCGATCTTCGGCCGCTTGCGGAGTTTGCAGCTCACGCTCGTCGGCGCGATCGTCGTCGGCCTCACCGACGGTTACCTGACCGGTTACCTCCCGCAGAACCAATACCTCCCGGGCCTGCGGATCGCGAGCCCGGCAGTATTGCTGTTCCTCGTG